>JBFXAV010000069.1:0-8543 GCA_050183935.1 Candidatus Korobacteraceae bacterium
TCAGGCCCTCAATGTCGCCCGACGCCTGCTGCAATCCTTCCGCGGCAGTGAATTTCTGACAGAAGACGGGTTGAACATCAATGTGCGCGCCAGCCTGGGCGTTGCCTCCTATCCCGGGGACGCCAAGAGCGTGCATGAGATCATCCGCCAGGCAGACGAGATGATGTATATGGTCAAGAACTCCACGCGCGACAACATTGCCGTCGCCAACCAGGGATTGCTTCAAGCCTGATTCGTTCCACCTGTGTTCCTGCTGCCGGTTCTTATAGCCTCGCCTCACCGAGGTTTACAGGCATGCCTAAGTCGCTCCGGCACACGAAAAAAACGTGGCCCCGGTTGCACAGATAGGCCGCAAGGGCACGGTTCTCTGCGGTGTGCTTCTCGCAGTGCGACGTGCTGATTGAAACCTCCTCCAGGATCGGCGTGAGAAAGTGGCCAAAGCATAGGGGACAGCACACAGGCTGCTGTTGAAGGAATTTACGCTCTTCGAGTCGTTTCACCGCTCACCTCGTTCTGGAAAGTAATTCCCCAAAAGCTTGCGCCCGCGCTGGCATGGACAAACTCCACGCCATATTTTTTGAAGGTTTTGCCATGTCCAACTTTTGCTACGACTCTGGCGATTTCGGTTTGCTCCAGCCGGTTGGTAAGCAGTATCTGGGAGGCCAACTTGAGTTCGTGGTCGCAAGTGATCATTGCTCCGTGCCGGTTTAGGCTGGTTGCTGTTGCGCGGAATGGGGGCAGGTCGGCCGCCGGATCAGCAGGTGTGACTACGATTCGCATTTCCACCTGAATCCTTCGGCTCCTCCGCTTCACTGTGCTGCGGGCGAATGACGATGTCATGGATTCATGAAAATGGCAGAAGCAGGCTGGGGCAATGTTACTTGGGGGCCAGAGACCCAGGTGCGTCCAAATACGGAGAAGTTACCCGGTGACAGGCAGCACCCGTGCTGTCGGGTGAGGGGAGAACGACGGTGCTCTCTTGGGGAAACGTGATTTCAATTTGATAGCAGAAAGGAATACCGCGGTGAAATTGTTGCGCTGCCCCGGAGGGTGGTTACCCGAAATTTTCCGTGCTGGTTTTACTATTTCAAATTACAAAGAGCTTATGCGCGGCAAAACAAAAGTAATCTCCCTCCAGTGGGTTTACGTCTTGGTGGGGCGCTCCATGGCGCTATCCGGGAGGAAGGTGATTCCCCAGAACGTTGCGCCGGCTGTGCCATCCACAAACTCGACGCCATAATGTTTTATTTTGCATCTTCCGCCAACCTTGGAAACCACCCGGGCAGCGGCCGTCTGCTCGAAGCGGTTGGTGAGCAGGAGGCAGGAAGAAATTTTCCACTCGCCTTCCGTGGTCAGAAGTCCGCCGTTACGGTTCAGGTTGGTTGCTGAGGCCTCAAGCGGATTGGAGTCAGGGGACGAGTTCGCCTGAGCCACCAGAACTCGCATCCCTAACTTCAGGCGTCTGCTTCTTCTACGGCTTGCATCTCGAATGGAGGAGGTCGTGCTCATGTCACTATAAGAATTCCCAGGAGCCTCTGGAATCAATGTTACGAAGGCCGTATCTGGCATGCGTCCTAATGGCCCATGCGACCGCGCGCATTTTCCGCTGAACACTTTAAGAGCTTCAGCAATCATGTCGCGGCTGAAAGTCATCGTACCCAACACGGGTGACTTCTGGAAGTGGACTGACTTGCAGCGAGAGTCGCCGTTTAGAGCCTCATTCGATATGCCTGAATTGCGTCTCCATCCCGAGCGGCACGAGCCGTACCGTCCCATTGAGGACTATGCACTGATTGGGAACGGAATCACCGCGGCTCTGGTGTCGCGAGATGGTTCCATCGATTGGGCGTGCTTTCCGCGCTTTGATTCCCCCTCGGTGTTTGCGCGCCTTTTAGATTCTGAGCTTGGCGGCTATTGGCAGGTGGTTCCGACCACGGAGTTCGCCGTGGAACGCCGCTATGACGGCGAGTCGAATATTTTGGTCACTACGTTCCGCACAGACGAAGGGGTTGCCAAAATAGTGGATTTCCTGCCGGTGGACCTCGACCGTAACCCCCGAACCGGCGCGATTGTACGCATGGTCCATGGCCTGGAAGGGGAAGTAGAACTGGAAGTGAGGTTTTATCCCCGGTTCGACTATGGACGGCACAGTGGGACCTGGTCGCATGAAAAGGGGAAAGGCGTACGCGCGATCAATGCTGATGTTTCCCTGACTCTTTATACGGCAGCGCCGTTCACGTTGGATGGAAAAGGGGCTGTGGGAAAGCTTCGTGTATTGGCCGGTCGGGAACACTACCTGTTGCTGGAGATGCGCCAGCAAGCTTCTCTGCTGTGGAGGTCGGAGCCGGCCAAGAACGTCCGCAGGATGTATGACCTGACGAGGGAGCACTGGAGCCGGTGGATCGCGCAGTGCGAGTACAAGGGCCCGCATGCTGACATGGTTCGCCGCAGCGCGCTTGTGCTGAAGGCCATGGACTATGCCCTGAGCGGCGCGATGATCGCGGCTCCCACTACGTCACTACCAGAGAAGCTGGGAGGCGTTCGCAATTGGGATTACCGCTACACGTGGCTGCGGGATACGGCCCTCTCGCTGCGCGCGTTTTTCAACCTCGGCTTTCGCCGGGAAGGAGAAGAATTCTTCGAATGGGTGTTGAACGTTGCCGCTGGCGACCCTGCGGGCCTGCAAGTGCTCTATGGAGTCGAAGGCGAGACCCGCATCGACGAGTTTCTTCTGGATCACTTGGAGGGCTACCGGGGCGCGATTCCGGTGCGCGTGGGCAATGCGGCCTATAACCAGAAACAGCACGACATCTACGGAGAAATTTTGGATTGCGCCTTTCTGCTGCATAAGCACGGCGGAGTCATTTCGAAGGACCTCTGGCGGTTCCTGGCTCGTGTGGTGGATCATGTTGGCGCCATCTGGGAGCAGCCAGATAGTGGCATCTGGGAAATTCGCAGCGAGCCCCGGCACTTTGTGCACTCCAAGGCGATGTGCTGGGTAGCAGTCGACCGCGGCATCCAATTGTCCCGCACACTTTCTTTCCCGGCAGACCTCGAGAAGTGGGAGCGGCTGCGGCAGGAGATCATGCAGGAACTGGTTGAGCAAGGATACAAAGAGCATCGCGGAGCGTTTACACAGTCGTATGAAACCGACGCCCTGGACGCCTCTGTGTTGCAGCTTCTGTTGCGGAATGTCCTCCCAGTGGATGATCTGCGCATGCGCTCGACCGTGGAGGCCATTGCCCGCGAGCTGACCGTAAGTGGCATGCTGCAACGCTATCCTATGCACGCTCCCGACGGATTACCCCCCGGTGAGGGTGTGTTCCTGATGTGTACGTTCTGGCTGCTCGACTGCTGGGCTGAGATGGGAGAACTAGAGAAGGCACACCAGTTGTTTGAGCATCTGCTGGGATACGCCAACGATGTTGGCCTTTACGCCGAGGAGCTTGATCCGCGGACAGGAGCGCATCTGGGGAACTTCCCTCAGGCATTTTCCCATCTGTCGTTGATTAACGCGGCCATTACGCTGGACAAGGCGGAGTCTGCGCTTTCTGCCAAAGGTACAAAGACTACCAGGGGCAGATAGAGATTGGAGTTCACAATGGAAGAGCCAACCTCTCTTCGTGTCAGAGCAGGGTTCCGCGCAAGATGAGCAGGGCAACGGTGAAGTAAATCACCAGTCCAGTGACGTCCACGAGCGTGGCGATGAACGGTGCGGAACTGGTCGCGGGATCAAACCCAACGCGTCGCAGAATAAAGGGCAGCATGCTTCCGGCGACCGTGCCAAACAACACGACCCCGATCAGGCTGGCGCAGACGGTTACAGCAAGCAGAAGAAAGTGGTCTCCATAGTTTGTTATATGCAGCTCCTGCCAGAGCACAATGCGCACGAACCCCATCATTCCCAAAAAGCTCCCGAGCGCCAGACCGGAAAGCAGCTCACGGCGGAGAACGCGGAACCAGTCGCCAAGCGTGAGCTCCTGAATCGCTAGCGCTCGAATAATAAGCGTGGCTGCCTGTGAGCCGGAGTTCCCGCCGCTGGAAATAATGAGTGGGACAAACAGGGCCAATACAACGGCGCTGGCAATTTCATCTTCGAAGCGCCCCATTGCGGTCGCGGTCAGCATCTCTCCGATGAACAGAACGGAGAGCCAGCCTCCGCGCTTGCGCAGCAGGCTCCAGACGCTGGTCTGCGCGTAGGGCGCATCCAGTGCCTCGGTGCCGCCGATTTTCTGGAAGTCCTCTGTGGCCTCCTCTTCCGCCACATCGAGCACGTCGTCCACCGTGATAATGCCCAGCATATTGCCGAGTGTGTCGGTGACCGGAAGCGCAATGCGGTCGTACTTCTCGAACATGGCCAGCACTTCTTCACGGTCGGCGGTGGCTGGAATAGAGACGAGCGGTTCGATCAGGTCCACCACCCGAGTGGCAGGCGGCGCCAGAACGAGCTCCGGAAGCCCGACATCTCCGACCAGCTTGCCGGATGTATCCACGATGTAGATGACGTCAAGCATCTCCTTCCCCTTGCCGGTAGAGCGAATGAACTCCAGGGCCGCGCCGGCGCTCATTTCCGGGCGCACAGAGACGTACTCGGGCGTCATGAAGCGGCCGGCGGTGTCCTCGGGATAGCCGAGCAACTGGCGGGCGTAGGTCAGCTCGGTGGGCGGCAAGGACTCCAGCAGACGGCGCGCAACTTCGAACGGCAACTCTTCCAGCAGGCGGGTGCGGTCGTCCGGGCTCATCTGCTCAAGGACGCTGCGCACCAGGTCGTTGGAAAGCGACTGGATAAGGTGTTCCTGGTGATCGGAAGGAAGATAGGAAAAGACCTCAGCCGCCTGGTCCCGGGGCAACAGGCGGAAGACGACGGCTTCTTCGGACTCAGGCAGGTCGATCAGCAGCTCGGCGATGTCGGACGGGTGCAATTCGGACAAAGTGGAGCGCAGCTCGCTCCACCGCCGCAGCTGGATAAGTTCGACAAAGTTGTCCTGATTGAGGACGGTCGCCATGCTTGATCCCTGAACCTGCGAAGAAATTACGCCGATTCTATGGATATCACGGATTGCTGCAATCCGGCTGTGGCATGTGGGGGTCTGCGAAGATTTTGTAGTCCCGGTTAGATCGGGAGCGGGAATCGTGGGTCGCTGCTTTTACCGTCGGTCTTTTTGCTGTCCTTTTTCTTGTCTTCCTTCTTTTTCTCTTCCTTGGATAGAGGGGGCTCCCACTTTGGAGGGTTCTCGGGGGAACGGGGGTCAACTCCAAAGTCCCAGACATAAAGGTTTACATCTTTACCGATCATCTCGACTACGGCGTATTCGCCGATTGGAAGCGGCTCGACCGGTTTCACCTGGATCCATTCAGCATTGACCCGGGTGATTTTGCTTGGAATCACGTCGGTTTTCTGCGCGGCTTGCTTGTTGTAGAAGGCAAACTCAATCACGCCGACTACGCGGGTGCGCTTTTCGGTTTTCATGCGGGCAATGTGAAAGCGCTGGGCAAGGTCTTCCGGCTCGTCAGACGATTCCTGCTCGATATTCAGGAAGATGACCGGGTCAGGGATATGGGCGTGGATGCGGGCGCGTGAGCCCTCCAGTTCAATTTTCTGTTTGGTCTTGGCCAGGGGATTGACGGCGGCCCGAAGAATGTTGCGCCCGCGATCGGCGTTAATCTTGCCGCCGTTTTGGATCAGCTCGGCAAGCTGCGGCTTTTGCCGGAAGACATCAAGCAGATACACGCCCTGGCCATCGGGCAGGCGAAGTCCGGGGGCTATCTCCGGGTTGGTTTCGTCGAGTTCGGCGGCAATACGACGCTCTTCGGCTTCAATGGCGGCTGCCTCCGCGGCGATCTCGGCCTCCCGGGCACGGCGCATTTCCGGAGTGGGGTTGCGCTTCAGGTGGTACTGGTTCGTGGCCTCCCAGTCGATGAGGTCCTTGGGAATCTCCTCCCATTGATTGCGCTCCGCGCTCAGGTAGCGAATGCGGTCTCCTCGCTCTTCCCAGCGAACCGTGGGCTGGTAGGAACCGTTTTTCAGAATGAGCCGCCGGGGCTGGGTTTCTTCTTCGGCAGGCTGTTCGCTTTGTTCCCCTTGCGCGGGTGGCTCCTGGGAAGCCGGAGGAGGTTGAGTCTGCTGCTGCGGAATGCTGGGAATTTGCGCTTGGGCCGGAGGAGCAAAGACGACTGCAGCAACGAGCCAAAGGGCCAGAATCAAGGGCAGAACAGCGTGCTGTGGCCGGAACTCCATACCTCTACTATGATTATGCGCCTATAGTCATTTGCTTGCCAGTGGACTGCGTGTTTTTTCCCGACTCACGGGTTCCGCCGGGGATGCTTTTCTGCCATAATTGATCGTGCGCTCCAGCCAGCAGCACAATTCAGCACAAATCAAAAGCTTGAGGGATCGATGTCGGCAAAGTACATCTTTGTGACGGGCGGAGTTGTGTCTTCGTTGGGCAAGGGATTGGCTGCGGCTTCCATCGGCTGCCTGCTGGAGAGCCGGGGGCTGAAGGTCAATCTTCAGAAGTTCGATCCCTACCTCAACGTGGACCCAGGCACCATGTCGCCGTTCCAGCACGGCGAGGTGTTCGTTACTGACGACGGCGCCGAAACCGATCTGGATCTGGGCCACTATGAGCGATTTACCCACGCCAAGCTCACCCGCGACAACAACTGGACCACGGGGCGCATTTACGAACAGATCATCGCCAAAGAGCGGCGCGGAGATTACCTGGGAAAGACGGTGCAGGTGATTCCGCACGTCACCAACGAGATCAAGGCGGCGATGAAGAAGATTTCCCAGGACGTGGACGTTGCCATCGTGGAGATCGGCGGTACCGTTGGCGATATCGAGTCGCTTCCCTTTATCGAAGCCATCCGCCAGATGCGCCAGGAACTGGGGCGCGAGAACACGATCTTCGTCCATGTAACGCTGGTTCCGTTTATCGCTGCGGCTGGCGAGCTTAAGACCAAGCCCACCCAGCACTCGGTCAAGGAACTGCTCAGCGTCGGAATTCAGCCGGACATCCTGCTCTGCCGAACCGACCGCTTCCTGTCGAAGGAGCTGAAGTCCAAGATCGCACTCTTCTGCAACGTTGAGGACGGAGCTGTAGTCACCGCCAAGGACGTAGGCTCGATCTACGAAGTCCCGCTCATGCTGGCGAACGAGGGAGTGGATTCGCTGGTGCTGAAATACCTGCACATTCAGGCGCACGAGCGCGATATGAGCCGCTGGCAGGAACTGGTACACCGCGTCTACAACCCTAAGGCGGAGGTTTCGATCGCATTGGTGGGCAAGTACGTGGAGTACGAGGACTCCTACAAGTCGCTGAAAGAAGCGCTTGTCCACGGCGCGCTGGCGCACAATTTGAAGCTGAATCTTTCCTGGATTGAGGCCGAGGGGCTCGAAACCAAAGATCGCGAATACGAGGCCCAGCTCGAGGGCTTCGACGGAATTCTGGTACCGGGAGGCTTCGGCAAGCGCGGCATAGCCGGAATGCTGAATGCCATTCGCTACGCGCGGGAGAAGAAGGTTCCGTACTTCGGCATCTGCCTGGGAATGCAGACCGCCTGCATTGAATTTGCCCGCAACGTAGTGGGTCTTGCGGACGCGCACTCCAGCGAGTTCGATCCCGCGACCGCGCACCGCATCATTTACAAGCTGCGCGAGTTGCGCGGCGTGGAAGAGCTGGGCGGAACTATGAGACTGGGCTCCTGGCCATGCAAACTGGAGCCAGGATCGCGGGCACGGGAGGCTTATGGTGAGGATGAAATTTACGAACGTCACCGTCATCGCTACGAATTTAATCGCGAGTATGAAGAACCACTGACCGCCGCCGGATTGAAAATTACTGGTACCACGCCCGACGGAACCTACGTAGAAATCGTGGAAGTGGCGGGGCATCCGTACTTCCTGGGATGCCAGTTCCATCCCGAGTTCAAGTCCAAGCCTCTGGAGCCTCATCCGCTATTCGTATCGTTTGTGAAGGCAGCGTACGAGCACAGCACGCACCAGCGTGACACCAAGCATGCCGCGGAAGTGGAACAGTTTTTAAGGCCGGAGCGGGTGGCAAGGAGTTAAAATCATCATCTATGAAGGTCTATGCCGATCTAGAACTGATTGGTCCACCGGGCTTGGTTAAGGAGTTGCTAACTGCTGAGCCTCCTGCAGGGTGGCAACGTGATTCGCAAGCTGAGAAGGATCTGAATCAAATCGGCGCGTCGGTGTCTCCCGGCTCAACGATGTATGTATACAAGTGTCTACACGAGAGTTTGCCGTCAAGCGACGTTTTTGTAGCGTTGAAGGACCTTGGACATGCATACGTGTCGAACATTGTGCCGCATCCTGATTCCGGCGTGAGTGGTTTGAGCCGGGACCAATACAACGCCATTCTGAGGCGATTCAGAGACGAAGTAATTGGTACATCACGTTATGCAGGCCAAATCGATATCCAGGTTGGAAATGAAGAGTTGGCTCTAGAGGATCTCGTTTCTCCGGCTGCCGCTCACCTCTTGCGACAGTTTTCTGGAGTGGCCAACAAGGATACGGGTTC
>JBFXAV010000070.1:0-8507 GCA_050183935.1 Candidatus Korobacteraceae bacterium
GATGTACGTTTGAAGCACATTGCAGCTGCCTCTACGGGATTTATTTATGCTGTCTCGCGCACGGGTGTAACTGGGGCGCGCAAGCAGCTTCCCGAGGATGCGCGGATGCTGGTGGAGCGCATCCGCCGCTTCAGCAAGCTGCCGGTGGCAGTGGGTTTTGGCATCTCCTCGGCAGAGCAGGTGGCTGAGGTGAGCGAGTTCGCTGACGCAGCAGTCGTGGGCAGCGCTATTGTAGAAACCATAGAACGTGCAGCGCCCTCGGGCCGCGCTCCGCAGGCAGTGGCGGAGCTTGTTAAGGACTTGCTCGCTGGCTCGGCGAAGCAGGTTGCAGGTGTCCGCGCGTGATGATCGAGCAGGTTCTGTTCGGAGATGCCGGCAAGGTTAAAGAAATGGGCGAATGAGCTTGGGCGAACGCGTTATGGATATTGCCGACTGGCGCAAAAAAATTGACGAAATTGATCGCAAGCTGGTGGAGTTGATCAATGAGCGGGCGCAGGCGGCACGGGCCATTGGCGCCATCAAGCGCGAGCGGAGCCTGCCGATTTATGAGCCGGAACGAGAGCGCGAAATCTACGAGCGCATCAACCAGCTCAACCAAGGACCGTTGCGGGAAGGCGACCTCATCCACATCTATGAGCGACTCATCGACGTAATGCGCGCCTTGCAACAGGAGGATGGCCCTGCAACCCGCCCTGCGGCTGCGAGCGCTCCGGGGAGTCGCGATTCCAAAGGACCGAGCTAGGGGGTGTCTGTTCCCTGAGCGCACCTCATTACAGGCTTCACTCTCAGTTTTTTTTCACTCGGCACGCATTGGCGGTGGCTTCAGATTATGGCAATTCAGCAGATCACCATCGTAGGCGTAGGCCTCATTGGAGGCTCGCTCGCGCTGGGACTGAAGAAGCGCGGCTTTAGTGGAAGAATCGTAGGTTGCGATCGTGCTCTGGTGCTTGCCCGCACCAAGCGGATGGGAGTGATTGACCTTGGGATCGAGGATCCCCTGCAGGCCACGCATGGCAGCGACGTGGTGGTGCTGGCCACGCCAGTGGGAGCTATCCTCGATCTCATTGAGCGGCTTGGTCCTATGCTTCCGCCGGAGACGCTGCTGACCGACGTAGGCAGCACCAAATCCGAGATTGTGGCACGGGCGCAGGCGGTGTTTGGGCAGGAGTCGGCGCGGCGTTTTCTCGCAGGACATCCCATGGCAGGAAAGGAGCAGGGAGGCGTGGAGCAAGCCGACCCCGAACTGTTCCAGGGAGCCGTGTGGCTGTTTACTCCGGCGGCAGGGCAGAAGTTCGCGGGAATGGATCAAGGCAGAGGCGACGAGTGGAGGGAGTGGGTCTCGCGACTTGGAGCGCGAATTTTGGAAATCGACGCGGTTCGTCACGACCGCCTGTGTGCCTGGGTGAGCCACCTTCCCCAGATGCTGGCGACGGCGCTGGCTGCCTCGCTGGAAGATGAATTTGGCGACGACGCGGAGCTGCAGTCGATCGGCGGACGGGCGCTGCGCGAAATGACGCGTATTGCGGGGAGTCCATACTCCATGTGGCGCGATATCGCGCTCACGAATACCGGCAACATTGAGGATGCGCTACTCCGCCTGGAGCAGCGGCTTGCCCACCTGCGGGAGAATCTGCGCACGCGCGGACTGGAAGAGGAGTTCGAGACGGCGCATAAATTTCGTAAGCAATGAGCCGGTAAACTTGATTGGCTCGGCTGCGATAAAATCATCGCTTCCAGTTTCCGTGCAGGAGTTGAGATTGAACAAGGTTGTCGCCAATGCGGACGAGGCGATTCGTGACGTTCCCGACGGGGCCACGATCATGTTTGGCGGTTTTGGGCTGTGCGGCATTCCGGAGAACCTGATCTCCGCGCTGGTGCGCAAAGGCGTGCGTAATCTCACCACTGTCAGCAACAACATGGGCATCGACGACTTTGGGCTTGGATACCTGCTGCGCAACCGGCAAATCAGCAAGCATATCGGGACCTATGTCGGAGAAAACCATTTGCTTGAGGAACTTGTCCTCAAGAATGAAATGGATCTGGAACTGATTCCCCAGGGAACGTTCGCGGAGCGCATTCGCGCCGCCGGAGCCGGCATTCCAGCGTTCTTTACACCCACCGGATATGGAACGGTCGTCGCCGAGGGTAAGGAGGTCCGTGAGTTCGGTGGGCGTCCGTGCGTGATGGAGCGATCGCTGACCGCAGACTTTGCTTTCATTAAGGCTTGGAAGGGCGACCGCTGGGGCAACCTGGTCTATCGCAAGACCGCGCGGAATTTTAATCCCATGATGGCGGCGGCAGCGAAGGTAACCATTGCTGAGGTCGAAGAGCTGGTGGAAGTGGGAGCACTGGAACCTGACCAGGTCCATACTCCCAGCATCTACGTAAAGCGAATTTTCCAGGGCGCTGAATACGAGAAGAGAATTGAAAGACGGACGGTGAGAATGGCGTAAGCAGGCGCCAGTTAGGCCTTGTGCGGGGAGACCCTGCTTACGATTATTGATCCATCGTGGGTGGCCTCGCATCGAATAACAACAGGCGTCGCCAGCCAGATAAGTTAAGGCACGCCTAGTCAGGAGGACAGCCGATGGCAGGTTTCTTGAAAGCTGGGTCGCGGATTGGCCGGGCTTGGCTGGGTACGCGGCGCTTTGCCGGGCAGGGAAGTGCTCCCGTGGGGGGAGTGCGGCAGCAGTGGCGGCGGTTTACCGCGCTGATTCGCATGTTACGTGCCTGGGGTTCCGGCCGCTATCGGCAGGCTCCTGCCTCTACGCTGGCCTTTGCGCTGCTTGCCTTGGTGTATTTCCTCAGCCCGATTGACGTAGTTTCCGATTTCATTCCGGTGCTCGGGCTGCTGGACGATGTCACGGTGTTGGCCCTGGTGCTCAGCGCGATCAGCAAAGACCTGGAGCGCTTCCATCTGTGGGAAGATCAGGAGCGGCACACGATTGATGCGGAGAGGCCGGCAAGCGCCGTGTCTTAGTTGCCGTTCCGGAACCTGCAGTATCGCAATTTGAAAAAGCAAGAAAGAGGGACCGACCCGTCCATGCCTATGCCCGATAGTTCGCTGGAAGAGATTCGCGCCAGCACCTTGCGATACCTCCGGATGTACGAAGAAGGAAGCTTCACGCTGGGCGACCTCGCGGCGGAGTTAGCGGTCATGGCGCCTGCATATGACTACGCCATGGGTGGCATCACGGATACCTATGGCGATCTGTTGGCGGCGGCGTACAAGTTCCGCAGCCAGTCTGCTGGAGATGCCTCCACTCCTTATCAGGAGCTGGAATCCGCAATGACGGAGTTCCGTCGCGCCGAGGCTGCGTGGTAGCGAGCGCGCGCTCCGCTGACGTGGAAAAACGCGAACGCATCGCGCGACGCATTGCGCGTGACCTGCGCGATGGCTTTTATGTGAATCTTGGCATCGGACTGCCGACCCTGGTCGCGAATTTTGTTCCCCAAGGGGTCGAAGTAATCCTGCAAAGCGAGAATGGGATGCTGGGCCTGGGCCCTTACCCGCTCGCGGGAGAAGAGGATCCGGACCTGATCAATGCGGGCAAGGAAACCGTTACCGAGATTCCCGGCACCAGCTTCTTCAGCAGCGCGGAGTCGTTTGCCATGATCCGTGGCGGGCACATCGACTTCAGCGTGCTGGGCGCAATGGAAGTCGATGAAGAAGGCAGCCTGGCGAACTGGATGATCCCCGGCAAAATGGTAAAAGGCATGGGGGGCGCCATGGACCTGGTTGCCGGCGCGCGCCGCACCGTGGTTGCAATGGAGCACACCACGCGGGATGGAAAGCCAAAGATCCTGAAAAAGTGTACCCTCCCACTTACCGGAGTTCGCGTCGTGAATACGATTGTGACCGAAATGGCCTACATCCAGGTCACTCCCGCAGGCCTGGTTCTGGAGGAGGTTGCACATGGGCTTACCGCCGACGACGTGCAGCGTGCTACCGAACCCACTCTGATGCTGAGCCCTACTTTGAAAGAGATGCAGGAATAGCCGTACTACGGCTTAGATTGTTTTTGCTCCTGCCGCTCCTGTGGCCATGACAACTCGCTTTTTCCACTACCCATCCAAGTAGGAAAGCAATCGAGAGGATTTACTGCGATGCGCGCTCCTGATTTGTCTCACCTCGTTCTCTGGACTTTGGCGCTTTTTATCACCTTGGGCGCTTTGGGCTGTGCCAACCGCAACGTCAACATGACTCCCTCCAGTTCGGTACCCGCCGCTTCGGCGACCGTGAAGACCGGACAGGACAGCAATGGAAATACCAGCATTGACATGCAGGTGCAGCACCTCGCTCCTCCGGACCGGCTGACTCCTCCGGCGACCGCCTATATTGTGTGGATAAAGCCGGCGAACGCCGAGCCCCGCAATGAAGGCCGGCTGACGGTAGGCGAAAATCTTTCCGCCCGCTTTCAAACTGTAACTCCAGCCAAACAGTTTGAGATCTTCGTTACTGCGGAAAGCGATCAGCTGACCACCACGCCTGCCGGGCAGGAAGTCCTGCGGCAGAGCGTTGCTACGCAGAGCGCAGCGGAGTAAAACACGCAGGCGGCATGACAGGCCCTGGCAGGCTCCTTCGCGGAAGGGAACCGCGAAGGAACTTCGCTATTCCGCTACAACCAAAGGCGTGCTGGAGAGTGCCTGTAAGGAATCTCTATAGGGTGCGCGAGCCACGCCCCGCTCCGTGATGATTGCGGTGACGTAGCGGCTGGGAGTCACGTCAAATGCGGGATTTTCGACTTCCACGCCGTCGGGCGCGATCTGCTGCGCGCCCACGTGCGTGACTTCCCTGGAAGAGCGCTGCTCAATGGGAATACCGTCGCCATCGGCGCATTCCAAATCAACCGTAGAGAACGGCGCGGCAACGTAGAAGGGAATACCGTGTTCCTTCGCCAGCACGGCGACGGAGTAGGTTCCGATCTTGTTGGCAACATCGCCGTTGGCGGCAATGCGGTCGGCGCCCACTACCACGGCCTTGATCTTGCCCAGGCGCATGGTCGCGCCAGCCATATTGTCCGAGATGAGCGTTGTCGGGATGCCGTCCTGCATCAGTTCCCAAGCAGTGAGCCGCGAGCCCTGCAGAAATGGGCGCGTCTCGTCGGCGTAGACGCGCAGTTGTTTGCCAGAATCGACCGCGGCGCGGATTACGCCCAGCGCAGTTCCGTAACCGCAGGTGGCAAGCGCTCCGGCGTTGCAGTGAGTGAGCACTCCTCCTGTTGCGGGGAGTAGCGTGCCTCCATGGCGCCCAATAGCCTGATTCGCGGCGATGTCTTCCAAGTACATCTGCTGCGCTTCCTCGATCAAGACTTCTTTCAGTTGCGAGACCGGCAGCGCGGCATTGCGCTCGAAGACCTCGCGCATGCGGCGAATGGCCCAGAACAGGTTCACCGCGGTAGGACGGGTTGCTCCCATGATGTCGCAAACGCGGTCAAACTCGCGGCGCAGCTCGGCAGTGTTGGAGCCATTGGAGTGGCTCGCTCCCAGCGCTACTCCCATGGCGGCAGTCACTCCGATGGCAGGGGCTCCGCGAACCGTCATGTTGCGGATGGCCTCCGCCACGTCTTCAAAGGTGCGGCAGGTAACGTAGGTTTCTTCTGTGGGTAGCTTCCGCTGGTCGATTAAGCGAACGCCTTCGGCGATCCATTCAAGGGTCTTAACCATAAATTCTATGTGCCTGTTAGCCGTGCGCGATCGGCTGCTTCTGCTGCTGCCGCAAGTGCTCTTCGCGAATGTTGCGGGCGGTAAAGATGCTCACGAATCGTGCCGGAGCAGCGGCTTGTTCGACGGCGGGACGTCCCTGGGCTTCCTCGCGCTCCACAAGGCAGAGCACTCCGAGCACTTCCATCTCTGCCTGGCGTGCTGCCTCAATGGCCTGGATGGTGGAAGCGCCGGTAGTGCATACGTCGTCCACAATCACGACACGGGCCCCGGAACGGCGGAAGCCTTCAATACGCTGGCCGGTCCCGTGGGTCTTTTCTCCCTTGCGAACCAAAAATCCGTCGATCACCCAGTATTCTTCATGAACTGGACGGCGGGAGCGCGGCTGCATCTCCTGGGCACTGAGCATGGCGACGGAAACCACGATGGGATCGGCGCCCATTGTTAGCCCGCCGATAGCTTCCGGTTTCCACTGCTGGCGAAACAGTTCGTCCAAAACCACACGCGCGGTCAGGCGCGCGCCTTCGGCGCTCAACGTTGTGGTACGGCAATCGATGTAATAGTCGCTGGTGGCTCCGGAACTGAGGCGGAAGTTCCCCAGCCGGAAGGACTTTTCGGCCAATAAAGCGAGCAACTGCTGGCGCGGCAATTCGCTCATGGTTCTAACTTACCATTTTTAATGGCAGGATCCGAGTGCCGGCCGCCGCAGCTTACCTTCCAGTGCTGATTTGCGCGTTGTGGCGAACGTTGGCGCCCTGCACCCAGAAGATGACGTCTTCCGCGATGTTGGTGGCATGGTCGGCCACGCGCTCCAGGTTGCGGGAGATCAGCAGCAAGTTCAACGCCTGCTCGGCGTACTGCGGAGTCTGGCTCATGGCGCGGGACATGGCTACGTAGGCTTCATCGTTCATGGAATCTACCTGGTCGTCCATCTGGAGAACCGCGCGGGCAAGGGTAGCGTCGCCGCGGACGAATGCCTCAATCGCCTGCCGAACCATAAGCGATGCCAGGAAGCCGATGCGGGGAAGGTCGAGCGGCAAATCCGCGGGAGGCAGGGCACTAAGCCGCATGACTCGCTCGGCAATGTTGACCGCCTGGTCGCCAACCCGCTCCAGGTCGGCATTGATTTTAAGGCCGGCAAGAATAAAGCGCAGGTCCACCGCCATGGGCTGCTGCATAGCGAGCAGTTCCAGCGCCAGATCATCAATCTCGCGTTCGGCAAGGTTAATGTTGGCCTCGCCGGCGAGCACTAGGCGGCAAACCTTGGGGTCCCGGCTCCCATAGGCTTCCATGGCGCGCTGCACCGCCTGCTCGGCCATTCCGGCCATTGCAAGCAGGTTATGCTTCAGGCGGTCCAATTCATGTTGAAAACGGGTGCGCGTCATCCAAACCTGCCGGTAATGTAATCTTCGGTTCTCTTGTCCCCGGGCGTCGTAAAAATCTTTTCGGTGCGATCGTATTCGACCAGTTCTCCCATCAGGAAGAATGCTGTCTGTTCCGCAACCCGGGCGGCCTGTTGCATATTGTGCGTCACAATCACCACTGTGTAACGTTCTTTTAACTCGAAAATCAGGTCTTCGATCTTGGCGGTGGCAATCGGGTCGAGTGCGGAGGCGGGTTCATCCATCAGCAGGACCTCGGGTTCCAAGGCCAGCGCACGCGCAATACATAACCGCTGCTGCTGTCCGCCAGAGAGGCTGGTGCCGGGGCGGTCCAGAAAGTCCTTCACCTCGTTCCACAGGGCAGCCTGTTGGAGACACCGCTCCACCAAGCTCACGGGATCTTTGATGCTCAACCCTTGCAACCGCAGTCCCGCAAGAACATTGTCCCGCACGGACATCGTGGGGAAGGGGTTCGGCTTCTGGAAAACCATGCCGATACGCTGCCTCACCCGAACAGGGTTCACGTTGGTTCCATAAATATCCGTCCCGTCCAGAAGCACGCTGCCCTCGACGCGTGCGTTCGGCAGCACCTCGTGCATGCGATTTAAGCAGCGAACGAACGTGGACTTTCCGCATCCGGAAGGGCCGATGATTGCGGTTACGTGCCGCTCCGGGATGTCCAAGGTAATGCTCTTGAGCGCCTGAATGGCGCCGAACCAGGCCTTCAGATTGTTGGCCCGAAGCTTGGGCATGGATGGCATGGCGGAAGGGCTTCCGCTGTCGGTCATCTCTTCTTGCCGGCTGACGCTTGGGCTCGCCAACTGAGCGTTCTCCATGCTAGTTCGAAATCCTCCGTTGTAGCCGAATGCGAAGCCAGATGGCAGTGGCGTTCAGCACCAGCATCAACACCAACAGCACCACAATGCCTGCCGCCGCATTCACATGGAACCCTGCCTGCGGGCGCGAGATCCAGTTGAAAATCTGGATCGGCAGTGCCGTAAAGGGACTGTACACAGAATCTGGCAGGAATGCCACGTAGGTAAGTGCCCCGATGGTGATCAGGGGAGCGGTCTCTCCAATCGCGCGGGCCACGCCCAGAATAATTCCCGTCAAAATACCCGGCATGCACATGGGGATGACCACGCGCTGCAGGGTAGGCCACTTATCGGCGCCCAGGGCATAACTTGCTTCGCGCAGGGAGTGCGGCACCGTGCGCAGCGCTTCCCGTGAGGCCATGATGATCGTGGGCAGCAGGAGCAGCGCCATGGTCGCAGCTCCTGCAAGCAGGCTTCTTCCCAAGCCCATCACGCGCACAAAGATGCCCAGTCCAAGCAGCCCATAGAGAATCGAGGGTACGCCGGCAAGGTTGCTGATGTTCAGCTCGATGAAATCGGTGAGGCGGCCGGGCTGCGCGTATTCCTCAAGATAGATTGCTGCTCCTACTCCCGCGGGAATCACCAT
>JBFXAV010000071.1:0-8496 GCA_050183935.1 Candidatus Korobacteraceae bacterium
ACGCGCTGGGCCGGCCCTGTTGGCCGCTTCAGCGATGTGGTGTACATCTGCTCGCCCTCGCCGTTTCAGTGGGCAGTAGCCGAAGGTCTGGACGAGCTACCGGCGGAGTATTTCGCTGCGCTCAAGAACGAGTATGTCGCCAAACGGGACTTGATGTGCGAAGCGCTGACAAAGGCGGGGCTGCCTCCGTGTATCCCCGAAGGCGCTTACTACGTTCTGGCGGATGCTTCACGCTTACCCGGGGCGACCAGCAAAGAACGCGCCATGAACCTGCTGCACGAAATTGGAGTAGCCAGCGTACCGGGCGAGTCTTTCTTTCAGGGCGCTGATGGCGAGCGGTTTCTGCGCTTCTGCTTTGCCAAGACGGATGCAGATCTGAAAGAAGCATGCCGGAGGTTGGTAGGGCTGCGGGTCGGAACTGGCTGACGCCCCCGGCGGAGAATTTCGAATGCGAAAGCTGTACCTGTTGATTTATCTCACCGGCATTCTGGTCACAATTGTGACCGCTTGGATTCTCAGCATCCGAATGCGGCGGCGCATGCAACGCGCCCTTGGGAAAGAACCCAGGACGGAAATGGAACTCACTTCTCTAACGACCTGGATGGAAGTGCATGAAGTGGAAGACAAGCTGCCGAAATAGCTGGCCAGAATGAATTTCATTTGTTTGTAACTTCAACTTGCCTTTGCTCCGGTTTCCACGGGCAGCCCTGCTTTCTCCCAGCCATCAAAACCGCCTGCCATGTTGACTACATCCTTGTATCCCGCGCGGCGCAGCAGGCTGGCGGCGACCATGCTGCGATATCCGCCCTGGCAGTGCACGGCAATCTTTGACTCAGGCGGCAATGACGGAAGCTGTGCCCGGAAGTCATCCAGCGCGTAGTGGGTTGCTCCCGGGATGTGGCCAGTGTCCCACTCCGAGCGGCGGCGAACGTCCACTACGGTAAGTCCGTCGCGTTGAAAGTCCCGCAACTTCTCCGGGCTGACGTTTTCCAGCCTGGCCAGTTGGTATCCGTCGCCAGCGCTCCGCCACGCTTCCGGTCCGCCGTGCAGGTAGCCGATCAGGTTTTCAATCCCAACGCGCGCTAGCCGCAGCCGTGCCTCCTGCATTTTTGCGTCCGTATCGGCGATCACGACCACTGGCGCGCCAATGCCGATCACTGCGCCCGCCCATGACGCGAACTGTCCCCCTAGGCCAATATTCACCGACCCGGGCACATGCCCGGCTGCGAACTGTTCCGCTGGACGGACATCGAGAAGGAACGCGCCGCTCTTGTTTGCCAGGCGAACCTCAGCTGGCGAGAGCGCGACCAGCGGCTCGAGTTCGGAAAGCGGAGTTGCCCCTTCGCGATTGATGGCAGCATCCTTCGAGAAGTACTCGGGACGCGCCGGAAGGTTCGTGGTCAGTTGCCGCACAAACTCCTCGCGGGTTGCGATCTGCAAGGCGTAATTCGTTCGACGTTCCGTGCCTATGGTGGAGAAGCGGTCGGCCCGCATATTGCGGCCGCAGAGTGAGCCCGCGCCATGCGCTGGGTAAACCAGCGTGTCATCCGGCAGTGCCATGAGCTTGGTGTGCAGGCTGTCGTAGAGCATGCCCGCAAGCTGCTCGGGCGTGTGCGTTGGCGAAAGATCAGGACGCCCTACATCGCCGATGAATAGCGTGTCGCCGGTAAGCACACACCATGGCTGTGGCGTTCGCTTGGGATCGTAGACCGCAAGGGAAACACTTTCCGGCGTGTGTCCGGGAGTCTCCAGCACGCGGATGCGGCACTCTCCAAAACGAACCTCGTCCCCTTCGTGCAAGGGCTCATGCGGAAATTTCGCGCCGGCTTCCGCTCCCATATAGATAGTCGCTCCAGTAAGCGCGGCAAGCTCCCGGTGCCCGGAAACGAAATCTGCATGCAGGTGCGTCTCGAAAATGTGGGAAATGTGAACGCCCAGGTCAGCGGCAGTCTTGGTGTAGATCTCAACGTCTCGCTGTGGATCTACCACCACGGCCACGCCGCCGGAAGCCAGAAGATACGACGCATGAGAAAGACAACCGAGATAGAACTGCTCGAAGTGCATGGAATCACCCTGCCGTTCGCCGGAACAACCCATTACAGGCTATCAGCCTGTCTTTCTGGTTTCCATAGCAGGCAATTCCACGCTCCATATCCGAAGCTGGGGCGGTCAACAGAATGGAACTAGCACTCAGAGCGCCCTCTTGGAACCCCGGAAGGCAACCCCGCGCAAATCGCAAGCAGACATAATCGAGAATCGGCCCGCGCAAAGCGCAACCAAGCAGGACCAGCCAATGGCGCTACAGACTCGTAAGACACTTGTATCCTTCGCCATGCCGGGGAGCGCGGCCATTCTGGTCGCAAGCGGGCTATTCTGGACTGGCATCCTGCCGCTCGAGGCATATGCCGCTCTCGGCTTTTATCTTTTTGCGCTGCTAGCTGCCGGGGCGCTGCTGGCCTGGAGGTTTTATTCCAGCCGCGCTCTCTATGCGCTGCTGGTAGTTGCTCTGGCGGATGGTGTTGTCTGGTGGCTGCTCAACACGCCTTCGCTCCCCTCGCGAGTCTCGCAAAACGGCCTGCTCCTTGTGGCTTTCCTGTTGCCAGTGAACTTCGCATTTCTTGCCCGCTGGAGGGAGCGTGGGCTCAGCCTGGAATCCCTCCTCCCTAAATTCCTTTTTCTTTTCGTGCAGGTGGCCATTGTCGGACTTTTCTGCCGTCCCGAGCAGGTTTCCGATCTCTCCTGGCTCCGGGTAGCAATTCTGCCGCATACCTGGCTCAACTGGACGCATTTGCCGCAGCTCGTTCTGCTTGCCTGGGCAATTGCCCTGGTTGCCACTGTAGTTTCCTGGTGGCCGAAAAGGCGACCGCTCGAAAATGCCTGGTTCTGGACGCTCTCCGCCTGCATGCTCGGAGTACGGTCCAACATCACGCCGGGCACTTCGGCGTTCTACTTCTCCACTGCGGCGCTGGTGCTCGTGCTTGCCCTCATCGATACCTCTTACCTGCTGGCCTACCATGACGAACTCACCGGGATTCCCGCTCGTCGCGCCTTCAATCAGGCTGTGGCCGAGCTCCAGGAGCCCTATACCATCGCCATGGTGGACGTGGATAATTTCAAGCGTCTCAACGACACCTACGGTCACGACACTGGCGATCAGGTATTACGTATGGTCGCGGCCAAGCTGGCAAATGTGAGCGGCGGAGGGCGCTCCTACCGCTGTGGAGGCGAGGAGTTCGGCATTGTCTTTTCTGGCAAGAACCTTGACGAGGCCTTTCCCCACATCGAAGCCGTGCGCCGTGCCATTGAGCAAACGCGCTTCACGATCCGCGGCCCGGACCGCAGCCGCCGCCGTCGTCCGGAGCGACGGTATCATCCTGCGGAACGCAAGGGTATCCCGGCCCGCACGATTTCGGTGACGGTCAGTGCCGGAGCCGCCGAGTCCGGTCCGCAACTTGCAACCTTGAACGATGTTGTGAATGCCGCCGATCACGCGCTGTACCGCGCCAAAGCCGCAGGCAAAAATCGTGTGGAAGTGTGGAGCCGCCCGCGAAAACATGCCCGGCCCATGGGCGGGGCCTGAGTTCTTCTGTAGTCATGGAACGACCCTCATTGCTGTTCGTTTACGGTACCCTCACGCGGAACCAGCGGAGGCACCACTGGCTGCTGCCCTATGCCGATTACCTAGGGGCGGCCAGCATTGCTGGAAGGGTGTACCGCCTTCCTGGCAAAGACTATCCCGGAGCCGCACCGAGCAGGCACGGGCGTGATCGAATTTATGGAGAACTCTACCGCCTCCGCGAACCGGTGCGAGCATTGCGGGTGCTCGATCGCGTGGAGGACTGCCCCGCAGGCGAGTTCCGCCGAGCCCTGGTAGAACTGAAGAGTGGTGTGCCCCGATATGGCGGTACGGGGGAGCGCATGGCATGGACCTACGTTTATGCTCTCCCATTAACGAGCGCCGAACGCATTCCCGGCGGACGATACCGCCTTCGCGTACCCTGAGTTTTCTTCCGCCAGGCTGTTAGAATCGCGACACTCATGGCCTCGGAATCCCCGGCTGCCGGATCGCAACCCACCCGCGTGCAGCAGATTCTCCGGGTGCTTCGGCCTTCCCACGAGCACAGTGCGTTTTCTGCAACCGTCTTATTGATGGGAGCGGTAATGGTATCGCGCGTGATTGGCTATGTGCGCGAGGCCTACATTGCCTATGCTTTTGGCGCCGGCCTGCAAACCGACGCCTATGTCGCCGCCTTCACCCTGCCGGACTGGCTCAACTATCTGGTCGCAGGTGGCACAGCGTCCATTACGTTTATCTCCATTTTCAGCCGCTATCTTTCGCAAAAACGCGAGGCTGAAGCGCAAAAGACCTTTTCCGTAATCCTGACCGTCATGACCACGGTCCTCACCGTGGGGGTGGTGGTAGTTGCGATCTATGCGCGCCCGCTGGAGCGGCTGCTCTTTCCTGAATTCAGCGAAGCCCAGCTTGACCTGTGCGTATTTCTTACGCGAATTCTGCTGCCCGCACAGGTCTTTTTCTACGCTGGAGGAATTGTCTCTGCCGTACTGCTTTCACGGCGAATGTTTCTTATCCCTGCCCTGGGGCCGCTGTTCTACAACGTCGCCATCATCGCCGGAGGCCTCCTGCTCGGCAGCCGCATGGGAGTTGCCGGCCTGGCTGTGGGTGCGGTCGTGGGAGCATTCCTCGGTCCGTTTCTGGTGAATGCCATCGGTGCGCGGCGCACCGGCATTGGTTACAGCGTGAACTTTGACGTGCGCGACCCGGCCTTTCGCGAATGGGTGCGGCTCTCCATCCCGCTGATGCTGGGTGTTTCGCTGGCGACGGCAGACGACTGGATCCTCCGCTACTTTGCCTCCGGCGAAGCCGGAGCCATTACCCGCCTGAACTATGCCAAGCGCCTGATCGCAGTTCCGATCGCTGTCCTGGGGCAGGCAGCGGGACAGGCATCGTTGCCGTTCTTTGCGAAGCTGTGGGGAGAAAATAAGCTGCATGAATTTGCCGCCTCGGTGAATGCTTCCATTTACCGCATCACCGCCGTTTGCCTGCTTGCCACAACCTTGTTGATGGCAGCGGCACTCCCGATGGTGGACCTGGTCTACCGTCGTGGGCGCTTCGAGCTGGCAGACTCACGACAAACCGCCATCTTCTTCTTCTGGTTTGCTGTTGCGCTGGCTCTCTGGTCGGTGCAGGCGCTGTACTCGCGTGCTTTTTATGCGGCCGGGAATACCGTTACGCCCATGATTGCCACCACTCTGGTCACATTGGCCTCGCTGCCGGTGTACTGGGTGCTGTTTCAGCGCTTTTCGACCACAGGTCTGGCAATCGCCTCGGATATCGGAATCACCGCCAATGCCGTGGTGCTTGCGATTCTGCTGCACCGCCGCCGCATGGTTCTGCTGACTGATTTGCCATGGGGAGAACTGGGAAAGGCCACGGTCACGGGTGTGGTCGCGGGGCTGCTGGCAGCGCGAGTGAGCGCCCTGGTTCCCGTGAGCGAGTCGCAAAGCAGCAGCCTCGCAGCTCTAGCACTCGCTGGGATAACCTGGGCCGCTGCCATAGCGGTGGGCCTGTGGCTCACTCGCTCGCGGCTGCTTACGGACTTGCGCCGGAAGAAGCAGCCACCTGGCCCGGGAAATCCTGCCGAAGCGAGATCCGCGCTCTGAGAGCTTCAACGGGGTTTGATCTGTGGTTGGTGGTTGCTCGGGGCGCTTAACCCACGATCCGCATGTTCTGCCAGTCGTAGTTAAATTTTCTGCCGCACTCCAGACAGACCACGTAGTGACTGGGAGCCGCCTCGACTTTTTCCCATTCCGAAGACGCAGATGCCCGCGCTGAAGCCGCTGTAAACGGCTGGGAGGTTCGGCTGTGATTGCAGCGGATTCGGAGGAGTTGCAGGAATCGTTCCAACACCGGGGGCACCCATGACTGGAGACTGCCGCTCAGCTCGCGCAGCCCCGGCTCTGGAAAGCCGGGGCACGCTGCGAACCTGACGAGTGGTATGGAGGACTGTTGCCGCGGGCCAGCATCCGCCGAAGCCGTGCTCGGAAAGGCTGGACCGAAATTTAAGCGCGAGCCGATACCGCGGCTGCCACGGCTTCCACCGGAGCTTCCTTGGCTTCGCCGTTGGTCTTCTGGCCGGGCTTACGAATATCGATGCCACCCTTGAAGAAGGCGCCATCCTCAATGGAGATGCGCTGGGCGATCACGTCGCCGGTCAGCGAACCTTCATTACGGATGTCCACGCGGTCGCTGGCCTGCAAGTTGCCACGTACTTTGCCGATCACCACAATCTCGCGGGCGGTTACGTTGGCATTGACTACCCCATTGCGGCCCACTGTAACCCGGTTACCAGGCAAATTGATGGAGCCTTCTACGCGGCCATCAATGTACAGAGACTCGGAGCCGGTGACCTCACCCTTGATGACCAGCGACTTCCCGATGGTAGCCTGGTCGGTGGAGTTAACCGCGGCGTTGCGCGGAGCTGCCGCCGGAACGGGTTCAGGAGTGGCGGCGCTGGGAGCGTTCGGACGCTGCGGCTCGGGGCTCGCAGACGGAGTTGAAGGTTGGTTCGTGGGCTTCCACATTCGAGTCAAAATCCTTTCGTCAGTTGGGGGTCGTGTTCTGCCGTCGCATTGTGGGCGGCCTACTTTCATCTCCGTGGCGCAGCAACCCGCCTTTCGCGCGCTTCTGACTCACACCAGAGAAGATGATGAAACTTTTGTAGCACAGTTTCTTAATAGAGGCTGTGCAAAAGGAATTGGAAATGCGGTGTACATCTTGCTACTCCCGCGGCCCTTCTTATATCCGGGAAACACCCTAAAGTCGAAACCCGAAAGTCTTGGTCCCTCCGGGCCACAGCAGCGTATCCAGGTTCCAGAAGGACAACCGCGAAAACAGGCCTGCTAGTTGCGATTCACGCTTGTCTCCAGGCCTCAGCCACGCATTCCATCGCATCCTATCGGACAAGTAACGATTCATTTGACCTAAGGATCGAGTTCAGTGAGGGAGGCTATGACCACATTATCCAAGACCATGCTCGTCATTACGATCATTGGAGCCATGAACTGGCTACTCATCGGCCTGTTCGGATTTAACCTGGTGGCTGCCATGTTTGGCTCGATGACCGTTCTCAGCCGGCTGATTTACGTGATCGTGGGAATTGCCGGACTGTATTGCTTAACCCTTCTTGGAAATCGCAGACGCTATGCGCGTGAGCACGACACCGTGGAAATGCCGCGCCGAATTGCTTAGAGCAAAAGGGGTAGATCAGAGGAAACAAGGTTGTCGTGCAGTTCGGCGCTACTTCCAAAAGTGGCTCGCCACAACCTTGGGGGTACCGCGCTTTCCGTGAACTCGGGTTTCGATAATGAGTTGCAGGTTCATCTCCTGCCACTCTTTCGGTGCGGATTTCAGGACAGGTTCCAGGTATTCCGGAGTGGTCAGGAATTCGACTCCTCCGGAAACTCCTGCGCGGCTAAACCCAACAACGACAATTACGGGACGGTTGAGTGTGCGATCCATGAGGCGCGTAGCGATGGAATAGCCCTCACTGATGTCAGCCGGCGGAACGCCTTCTTCGACGCGCCAGAGTTTCTTGGAGGAGGAAGTGTCCGCTATCCACCGGGGAGTCGTATCGTCCAAAAAACGAAAACGCCACGAATCATTCAGCTCTTTGACGGGCGAGAGAGGTCCGAAATAGATAACGGGCCCGTGACGAAATTTTGTGAAGTCTGCCACTTCTGGCCCAATCATTCGAATGGTGTTGGAATACGTCTTTCCACGCTGTTCGAGCACGCTCACAATTAAATCGGTCGAGCCGAGCGCATCCATTGCCAGCGGCAGTCCGGGATTGGCGGGGTTTTGCTCGACATAGGCGCCATAGCAGATCTGCACGGGGCCATTCGCGTTGATGACTTGGCTCCAAAATCCCTCAAAGGCAGGAAAGTGAGGAGTTTGGACTGCGCGGTAGGAAAGCCAGGCAAGGAGAAGAACGCCCAGCGCTGGCGCTACCCACAGCCACTTTAAGCCAATGCGGTAGGCTGCAGGCCGTGGAGTTTCTGTCTGAACCTCAGTTTGAGGAAGGACTTCTTGCGTTGCAAAGAGCGGTACAGGAAGAAGGCTTTCCGGGGAAACATTCTGGATCGTACTCGGATTTTCGATGGGGACCTGGAACACCGGCACATAGCTGCCTGGGGTAAGTTCAATCCGTAGCTGCTCTCCATGGCCAGCCTCGGAATAATACTGAGCAAGTCGTTTCCGTATCTCCCCCGCGGTAACTCGCACAACCGGATCAGCACTCGAGTCATAATCGGGATCGCGTTCAAAGACCTCAATGCCGATAGTCCGTTCCTTCAGCTCAGCGCCATGTCCCGCGAGCGTCTGTTCCACAACATACTGAAGAAAAGTGGGATATCGTTTGCTGTGGGCAAAGAGCCGGCTCACAAGAATGCGGTTGAGTTGCTCGCGAATGGCCGTGG
>JBFXAV010000072.1:0-8459 GCA_050183935.1 Candidatus Korobacteraceae bacterium
ACCTGTAGCAGAGTAGGCACGCTTGCGGAAAGCCCTGCGATGGCAAACTGGCAGCGGACCACCGACGACACCTCGATCGAACGACTCAGAACAACGCGCAGCCCGCCTTCGCTGGCATCCACCAGCCGGGCCTTCAAGCCGCGCGGCCGGGACGAATTCAACACCAGGGGATGCAGCACCAATTCCGCATGATGCGCGGCCCGCGAGGTCTCGCGCCGGTTGCGGGACGGTTTTCGCGCGCTCGAGCAGCGCCGACGATTCCCTTTTACAGTTTCGCGCACACTTGCTGAAGCCGCTGAAGTGGATGACAAGGCGGAAGCGTTATGCGTTGGAGTATGCGGGTATCCGATCCACGTAGAACTCATGGTCTGTTTTCCTTTTGGAGAGTTTTCCGGGTTCGTTGCCGCCAGGTGAGGGAGCCGTGGAGAGCCGGAACCTGTATTAGGCGGGGTCCATGAAGGAGAATGGACCCCGCAATTTCGAGTTGCTTCTAGGCTTCGATCCCCATCGACGCCTATTGCTTTCCCCACTACGAGAACGGACCTGATTACCAAACTTGCAGGAAAAATTTGCTACCATCGCCGAGTTCCATGGAAAGCTCTTCCAGACCGCCGGGGGATTCTAGCCCCCATGAACGTAAGTCTTTCATTTTCAATTTGAAAGACTTAGTTTCGGAACTCTACGCCCGCTCTCGCGCGGCCGAGTTCGGCATCCCCGGAGATGACTTCTCCCGTATTCTTGACGACGTTTTAAACAAAAATCTCGCTGCCGGTGACGATGGAGAGTCTGCCGTCCGCCAGCTCCTCGGCACTTTGCGCCTTGAAGAACTCGCCCTGGCTCAAGGCTGTGCTATTGGCCACGAAAAGGCATGGGAAATTTTCCTGACACGCTATCGCGAGACTCTTTACGACATGGCGCATTCCATCGCCAAGGACGACAGCATCGCTCGCGACCTCGCCGACAACATCTTCGCCGATCTCTACGGGACTAGCCCAGCAGGCGGCGAACGCATCTCCAAGTTGCGCTCCTACAGCGGCATCGGCTCTCTCGCGGGATGGCTGCGGGCAGTGATGGCTCGCGCTTATATTGACGTGTACCGCAGTGGCCGCCGCACCGTTAGCCTGGAAGACGAGCAGGAGTTCACCGAGCTTCCCGCGCCGCCCGAAACCTTGCAGACATCGGTGGACTCCCGGCTCCAGGAAGCTACGTCGGAAGCTCTGGCTTCGCTGCCAGCGGAAGATCGCTTCCTGCTTGCCTCCTATTTCCTGGACGGGCGCACCCTGGCCGAAGTCGCGCGCTCGCTCGGAGTTCACGAGTCCACCGCCAGCCGTAAGGTCGAAAAGGTCACAACTGGCTTGAGAAAGAAGATTCGCGACTCCCTTCTCCGTCGCGGCATGAGCCGGGCCCAGGCAGAAGAAGCGTTGGAGGCCGACGTCCGGGACCTTGAAATTGATGTCGCCGGTCGCCTGAAAGAAAATCTGCAAGAACCGCCGTCCGACCCGTTCTCTCAACGTAAGGCTGGAGCTAAGGCAGCCACTAAGAAGGGCCTGTAACTTTGCGTCTTAAGGATCAAGGAATGCCGCAAATTCCTGAAATAGCTCGGTTAACTCTCAAACGCATGAAGCCTTCCCAGGCCCACCCGGAACCTGGCCAGCTTTCTGCCTTTGCCGAGCAGGCCCTCCCTCAATACCAACGTGCGGTGGTCATGGACCATTTGGCAAGTTGCAGCGAGTGTCGTGGCCTGCTTAGCCTTATCCTGCCGGAAATAGCCCCACAAGCCGTGCCGGTCGCCGCGCCTGTGCGCTGGAGCTTCTGGGAGTCCTTGCGGCATGCTCCGCTGCGCTGGGCCAGTGCTGCTGCCACCGCTGCCGTGGTCGTGACGGCCGTCTGGGTCGGCCAGCTGGGAGATTCTGCGACTCCGCTGCCCAATGAAACTCACATCTTCCGCGCCGAGCCGCAGCCCGCGCTCATTGCCGAAAACCGCGCACCGGAGGCAACGCCCGCTCCCAAGGCGGCTGTCCCTCCAAAACCAGCACAGACCTTCGTGCTCGACCCGCAAGCCATCACCAGCGCTTCCGAAGCTCCTGCAACCAGCCTTCCGGAGCAGAACCTGGATGCTGCCGCCCACGCGCTTCGTATGGCTGCCGCAGCTCGCAGTTCCCAGATGACGACGACCCCTGAGGCTCCGGCGTCTCTCGCTGCCCAGCGCCGTCCTTCTCCGCAAACGTCCTCGTCGGCTTCCGTGGATACCTCGCTATGGGCAACCGGTCTGGTTACACCAACCCCTTCCACAGGTGTCGGCCAGCCGCTATGGATGATTTCTCCAAACGGAATTCTGCAGCGCTCAATGGACCGGGGAGCTACCTGGCTGGACTACGCCATGCAGCCCGGGGCAAGGTTCAAGGCAGTTGCTACGGCGGGTGATCACGTCTGGGTGGGAGGTTCCAATGCGGTGCTGTACCACTCTCCAGATGCGGGACGGCAGTGGCAGCGAGTGCTCCCGGTTTCCCTTCAGGGACGGGCGTTCTCCGGCGACGTTGTGTCCATGGAATTCACCAGTCCGCAGCATGGCACGGTCATGACCACGACGGGCGATCGCTGGGTGACTGTGGACGGCGGTCGCTCCTGGAGACTGAATTGAGCTTGCTCAAGCTAACCGGTGCTAAGTAAACTAGCCCACCTTGGTGATATCAGTGGGGAGAAATCTCCTCGGTCACACGGGAAAACACGCACTTCAGCTCCTATTTTTGCACTGTCACTGGTTCAGGCTGAGCATTCCTGTTCGGCCAAACGATAATGTTCGGCCACAGGCAGGGCGTCCGTAACATGTTCTTCGATAGAAGGATCAATGCGCCTCGCGCTTGTGATCTGGTTTTGTTTGCTCGGCACTAACTTTGTTGGCCGCATCTCCTGAGTACCACCGGGCCGACAGCTACAGATCCCCTGCGAAATCCGCAGGGTTGTTGCGGCCCTCCTAGTCTGGTGGCTGCCGCTCGGGAGAACATGCTTGCAGGTTCACCTCATCAACCCTAGCGACCGCTCGTTCGGCACGGCAGTGGTAACTCCCCGATGGCTGTATGTGCTGGCTGCAGCCACGCCCCGCTCGTTCGGCGATCCTCAACTGGTGGATGAATCTCTGGAGGCCCTGGATCCCGGAACGATCTCCAAGGGCGACGTTGTTGGTATTGGCATTCACACCACGAACGCCTACCGCGGCTACCAGATCGGGAACCTCGCGCGTGAGCGCGGCGCTTATGTGGTTTACGGAGGCATTCATGCCACCCTCTATCCCGAGGAGGCCATGGAACTCGGCGGAGCCCATGCGGTCGTTCAGGGCGATGGCGACGTGGTCTGGCCCAAAGTGCTGGCGGACTGCGTTCTCGGCTCACCTGCTCCGCTCTATTCCGGCGGTCGTATCGAAGCATCCGACTTCGCACCCGCTCGCTGGGAGCTGATTCCTCGCAAGCGTTACATGTGGGCTTCCGTGCAAACCGTGCGCGGTTGCCCCAAGCATTGTTCCTTCTGTTCCGTCTGGCGCACCGATGGCCAGAAACCGCGCCAGCGCGGTTCGGATGCAGTGATCGAAGAACTGGTGGAGCTGCGCCGCCTTGGCTTCCGCTTCATCGTGCTCGCCGACGACAACTTCTATCCCGTCACCCTGGAGGACCTCCGTCTTGCCGAGCGGCAGAACAACCCTGCTCGCATCCAGCAGCTTCGGTCTCTCCGCCAGGAGCGCTTCGAGCTGATGGAGCGCATGGCCAAGCTTCCTTCCGACATGGTGTTCTTCACCCAGATCACCATGGAAGCGGCCGAGGATACTGAGTTCCTATCCGCCATGTATGCGGCCCGAATCAGGGGCGTGCTCGTGGGAGTTGAGGCCGTAACGCCCGAAGGCCTCAAGGACGTATTTAAGGACTTCAATTCCGCCGGAGAAAGTCTGGTGGAACAGTTGCAAACCTTCCGCAAGCATGGCGTGTATGTTCTCGGGTCTTTTATCTTCGGCCTGCCCAGCGATCGCCCGGAAACCTTCCAGGCTACCGCCGATCTTGCCAACCGCGCCGACTTGGCTTTTGCGCAGTTTGTAACGCTGACTCCATTTCCCGGCACCGTGGATTTCATCCAGTGGGAAAAAAGCGTTGGCGACAAAGCGGAAAAGATTGCCGGCGTACCCATCACCCGGCGATGGCTTATTCCTCCCCCGCTCCGTCCCAAGATTTACTGGCCGCACCCAGTCATGTCAGCGGAAGAACTTCGCCAGCGTACCCAGACCGTCTGGGACGAGTTTTATAGTTGGACTTCTATCTGGAAGCGTTCCAGCTTCATACGCTCCAAGACCGGCCGGCTCGCATTCCTGCTCATCTCTCGCATCTACCGCCACATGTACGCGGATACAGGAATCGCCACCGATAGCGCTCGCGCCACTTGGTCCACCCGCTGGACCCGCCTGCTTGCCATGCCCTGTCAGATGATCTTCTCCGGACGCCCCATGCCTGACCTGACTGTTCCGGAACCCAACCAGAAAGCCTTCGAAGTGCAACACGATTATGCCCAGACCGTGGGCTTCGACTAGACAGGAACTTTGAAGATTGCTCTTAGTTGGAAAACTGGAAATTTCCACTCAGTGGGAGAGTGAACGGCGCCAGCAGGCATGTAGCCATAGCAGAATTGCAATGCCGCAAACCTCAAGCGGACCGGGAATCGCGGTGAGATTCGTAACCCGTGAGATTGGCTTCGTCAACGTATAGACACCCCAGAGCACCCCGGCTAGGGCGATAACACCCGCTGCCTTCTCCTCAAGCCATACCGGGAACATTGACATTGGGCTCGGCTCAGCTGACACCGCCGAATAGGCCACTGGCACGGAGTCCTCATATCCCGAGCGCTCCTCGGGCCACAAGTCCGATCGAAGTGTGTGCAATGGTTTCGACATCTCTTTCAATTGTGCCGTCTCCTCTACAATCACAGTAAGGTTACGAGGGGACCTGTACCCTTCGGAACTTTCCCCTGGCGTTTCTGCTCTTATCGCTCTAGCGGGACCTGCGATGCCGGCAGGTTCACTTCACGAACCGGCAAATCGACTTCTCCCGGACGCGCCGGGGCTTCCAGTCCGTCGATCAACAGGAATCCTTCCAGTGCAATGGCGCTCGCACGCACGTCTAGCAGAGCAGCGATATATCCCACCTGGATGTCGTACAAGGTTCTTTGCGTGGACAGCAGCTGCGGATACGAAACTCTCATGTTGCCCCACTGCGCCCGCATCAGCTCGTGCGACCGCTGCGCTGCAGGCAGAAGGTGGGTCCGATAGCGCTCGGCAATTGCCCGCGCTGTGTTGTAAGACTCCGCCACCGCGCTCGCCCGGTCATAGAGCACCAGTCGCACCCGCTCCACCTCTCCTGCTGCCCGCTCATGAATAGCACGAGCCTCCGCCACATTGCCCTGATTGCGATTAAACAAAGGAAGGCGAATCCCGATCTCCGCGAAACCTTGCATGCCTGCGGACCTTCCGGTTGCTGCCTGGAGTTGCAAGTTGCGATGCATACCACCGCGCAGTTGCAGGTCAGGAACAGGCTCGCGCTCGGACCGCCTTACCGCCGCCTGTGCGCGCAAAACGTTGGCTTCCGCAATACGCACTGCCGGGCTTTCGTTCAGCATCCGCGTTACCGAGACTGCGGCCTCCAACTCAGGCAGATCCGCCTCCAACTGGCCTTCCACTCTTCGAACCGGCAACTGCGGTTCCCCAATTACTGCTGCCATGGACCGCCATGCCGCGCGAAATTGGTTTTGCTGCCGCACCAGGCTGAGCTGTGACTGCTGCGCTGCGATCTCCGCTTGCAGAACTTCCGTCTCGTCACTCTGGCCCACGTTACGCAGTCGCTGCCCAGTCTCCAGTGTCTCTACCGCCAAGTCTGCAAGCGTGCGATGCGCATCCAGCATCTCCTGCGCTGCCAGAGTCCGATAGAAGGCCAGGCGCACCGCATTCAGGACGCGGACACGCTGCTCCTCTGCCTCGATTACGGCAATGGCAATTTCCTGCTCCACCACTTTGCGATTCAGGCCGAGCTTTCCTCCCAATACCACTTCCTGTTCCACGAAAAATCCCTGCTGGCCGCCGCGCGCCGAACTGCGAATCTCCTCGCCGCTGTATCCGATCACAGGGTTGGGATAAAGTCCCGCCTGCGTATGCCGTCCACGCGCAGCACGAATCTCCGCCGAAGCCTGTGTCAATGTAGGATTTTTCTTTAACGCAATCTCTTCAATGGCGGGCAGGGTAAGCCCGCTGCCTGCGGCTGCCTGGGTCCCAGGTTCAAACTGACCTGCCTGCTCTTGCAGTGCAGGTGGATGGTGCTGCGAATGCTCCTGGGCCTGCGCGATAGTGCTGCACACCAACACGAGGATGATGGCTCTTTTTGTCAGCTTCATATTTTCATTCCAGTTGGTTTCAATGCCGGTGCGCGGGAGTCTCCACCCGGCTCCCCTTCATGGCCATGATTTCGTCGTAGCGATCCTCCGGCAGGACGCGCAGCAGCGTCATCATGCCCATCATCCCCGAGGTCCAGTTTGGCGGAAGCCCGTGGTTTTCGGGCTTCTGCACCAGCTCATCCATGGGCATCTCCATGAAAGCGTCCTGCGGAAACCCCGGAACGCCTCCGGAATCGGGCGACGTTGGAGGAATGGTCATGTGCCTGGCATGCCCGTCGCCGTGCATGAGCTTCATTTGGTCGCCTGCCTGCTCCCGCGTGAGAGGTGAGGTGGTAATCATTCGCTCGCCCAAAAGATCGGACATGGCATTCATCATGTGGTGCGGCAGGTGGCAGTGCACCATCCAGTCTCCGGGATTGTTGGCAACGAACTCCACCTCCCGTGCCTGCGCTACCCCCACCAGCACCGTGTTCGCCGGGCCCCACACCGACTCCGGCTGCCTCCCGCCTTCCGTCCCCGTCACCTGGAACGTGTGACCGTGCAAGTGAATCGGATGGTGGTCCATGCCCAAATTCACAAATCGCATGCGCACCCGTGAACCAAGTTTGACCAGCATAGGTGTGGTATGTGGCCCGGAGCGCCCGTTGAACGTCAGCCAGTTGAACTCCATGCCTGCCGAGTTGGGGACCGTGTTGTTAGGGAGCAATGCCCAGCCTTGCAGGATGATTCCAAAATCATGATCCACCCGTGGTTGGTGCGACCGCTGCGGATGCATCACGAACATGCCAATCATGCCCATCATTTCCTGCATAGCGCTGTGCGCGTGGTAAAAAAACGTTCCCTGTTGGCGCAGCGTGAACTCATACGTAAAGCGTTCCCCTGGAGGCACAGGTTTCTGGCTGATGTACGGCATGCCATCCATTTCGATGGGAATCTCAAAGCCATGCCAGTGAATACTGGTCGGCTCCGGCAACCGGTTCTCCAGCACGATTCGCACCCGGTCCCCTTGATTCATCTGGATCGTCGGCCCCGGGCAGGAACCGTTAAATCCCCACACGTCAATTGGGCGTCCGGGCAACAGCTCACGTCGGACAGGCTCAGCGATCAGCTGAAACACTTTCACTCCGTTGTCCATCCGGAATGGCAGGTCTGGTAGGTCCGGCGAAAGCACCGGAACCGGCGGACCTGCTGCCACCGCCGCTCGACCGGACTCCGCATGCCTTGCTGCCGTCTGCTGCGCGGAAACTGCCGGAGTCGCGGCCAACCCTGCTCCGGCTCCTAAAAACTTCGCAAGAAAATCTCGCCTGCTTGCCATCACATCTCCGTGAATTTTGGAATTCAGATTCAGGCACGCGCGTATGCGCCGCCCGGTGCTCCTGAAGCACACCTCAACTGAAAGAAAGGGGAAATGACTAGATACGAAGCAGGGTCGTTGTGGAATGGAGGCTGGCGCTTGCTGCAGGACCGAAATCCGGCAATGCAAAATGCGGGGCTGAAAGGAAGACTACTGCCGACGCCGGAACCACAGTTCCTACCGCGCGCGAATCCGTGCCCGGCATTGGAGAAAACGATTGCTCCTGCGCTAACTGCGAGAAGCACTCTTTGAAATTGCCGGCACTACTGATCTGCGGCAGCTCGCATCCAGCCTGTGAACTGGCAGGGTGACCAGAAACACTATCAGCAGCCCCTCGCATGGCTTGCTTGGCGCCGCTATGGTCTGCATGAGTCAATGCAGGCTGATGTTCTGCATGGGCGGAATGGCCCGTGCTGTCGGTTTTCTCGCCTGCCGCGCCGTGATGCTCCAATGCAGACGTCTCGCACCACAGCGAGCACAACCCCGGCTGTGCCGCCAGTCCAAACAGCAGCACAACCAGCAAAACCGCGAGTGCAGAACGAAAATTCACTGAAAATACTTTAGCGCCTGCGCAGAACCCAGCGCAACCTGCCGAGCATTACTCAAGTGCCCTTCCTTCCGCGAATTGTTTAAAAACCGGGCACTAGGCTGAACTGCCAGATCCAGTCCTTCAAGGGCCTGTCCT
>JBFXAV010000073.1:0-8445 GCA_050183935.1 Candidatus Korobacteraceae bacterium
ACATCGCAACCAAGGGCTACCGGGGATGGAAGGACAAGGAACGCACCGAGTTCCTCGTGCTTTTGGAGCAGTATTTCCAACAGGCCCAGGAACTCACCAAGCTGGCCGGCCCCGGCAAGGTAATTCGGGTTGCCAACTGCGAGGAAGGTAGGCCGCTTTTGCAGGCACTGGGATACCGGCTTCGCCAGGCCTGTGGCGATTCCAGCAACTCGCTGGAAACAGAAGTTCCCGAGCGCGCGTTTCTCACCGTAGATTCCGGCTTTCCACTGGCGGATCTGGAAGAGGCACTGCGCACCAATCAGCCTTTTGAGTATCCCTACTCAAGTACACGCCTGCCTGTGGTCTTCCGCGTTGAGGATTGGGCTGCTTTAGACCGTAGCAGCAAGACCCGTAGCAAAGGACTGCTGGAAGTTCTTCTCGCTAATCCTGATGTAGCCCGTCTCTACTGGGGCTTGGCCCGCATGGACGTTGAAACTCGCACTGTACTTAAGGAGACAGTCGGGCTCGACAAACTTGTTCCGCATGCAGCCGTACTCGATTTCTATGGCAGTTATCTGCGTATCCGTTCCGGGCGCATGATGGTTCCCGGTGGCGCAGCAGCCGAGAACTCGTGGAAAACCCTGGTGGGAGCCGACGTGCAACACCCGGGAGATTTTGTACTGCGCCTGCTCTCGCGGGATGAAGGCTGGTTGGCCGCATACTTCGATGCTGTATCACGCGTAAACGGGCGTCAACAGGCTTACTTCACCGAATCCCGGCGGATGCTGCGATTTTACGAAGCACTGCGGGGAAAGGAAGCCACACCAGGACCGGCGCGGCCGGTTTTCCGCTCCGATCCTGGACTTTTTCTCCTCATGGCTCGCTTGGAACTCGACTCTAGCGGAGAACCTCGCATTCCGGGAAACATGAGCGCCTGGCAGCAAATCGTCCGCCGCTCTGGTGGCTCCGGCATTGCCCGCGAATGGGGCCGGCGCGCACGCAACTGGAACAATCCCGAACAGCTCGTTGAAGCCCTAGTCGGCCTCTCGCGCGTACGCTCATCCGACGGTGCGCTGCAAATGTTCCTGATGCTGATTGAGATGGACCGCGGCCGCCTGCCCGAACAACGCCTGGGCCCGGGAACCGTGCGGCTGCTGGCCGACAAGTTTGAGCGTTACCGCGATCAGTATCGTGTCTTCACCGAGTTTCAATCACTGAACAACGATTCGATTGCGCGCTTTTTGCAAGCTATCGAGGCCATCGACAACACTTCCAATCCCATCCTTCGTGCCAATTCCGTGGGTCTGTTCCAGTCGAGCCTTGGCCTCTGGCAGATACTCGCCCGGCAGGGCCAGATTCCCGATCGCCTGATCAACGACTCCTGGCAGCGTGTCATCCAGCCGTTCTTCAAGATTCAGAACTCCGTGGAGCTGTTCGATGCTGGCCAGACGGCACTCGGCGAACTACTCATTGCTGCAACCGGTTCAGCACAGCGCTCGCAGAGCGAGATTCTTACCGTGCTGGCAGGACCCGCGCCAACGAATCCTGAGCATGAGACCGTACGCCAGGAGCTCGCCGCCAGAATGCGCTCGGTATTGCAGGCGCAGCGGTTGGTTTCCCTGGATACGCTGCTGGGCCTGGGCAGCGGACTCAACCAGATGGCGGCCGGCAAGAGCATGGCGGATGCCCTCATGCCGCTTGCTGAGGAGTTACGCGAGTTTGAGCTGCCTCGACCGCTGTTTACATCGAGCGAGCGCCTGATGTGGGCCACGGGAATGCACAGCCGGCGCCACGCGGAAGCGCAGATTCGCACCGACCTGACCAAGGTGCTGAAATCGGGATCGCGCAAGGAACTGATACAGGCTCGCGGCTTGCTCACACCGTTTCTGCGAGACACACTGGTTGGGCTGAACTATGCCTACTACGAGCCTCCCGGGGCGCACGTTCTGCACCACAACTCTCTGTTTGTCCGTTCGCACGATTTTTCCGGAGACACCACCATGGGTGGCGAGCAGTCCTGGCGGACTCCCCATGTGTTCGGGGCTGGTATGTCTGCGGGAGGAGGCGCCCACTTGGTGGGCTCGCTGGCCGACCTGCCTTATGTTCTAGCGTACGCCGAGCAGGACTTCCTGGTTCCTGAAAATGAGCAGGCCCTCATATGGCAGGAGCTGGTGCCCACGCTTATCACCGGCGCCGTGCTGCCGCGCTGGTGGGGAGTCACGCGCAATCAAATGCGCGCGGTCGCTCTCTATCAGCAAGCTGGAGAACAGATTCTTGAAGCCGCCGCGGGGAACCCTTCCATCCAGCCGGCGGTACTGGAGATTCTTGCCGATGGCATGGTTCCGCAACGCGCCGCGCGGGTCGAGCAAGCCGTCAAAGAGAAGAACGTCCGTGGCCTTCTACCCGAGCTAATGCCTTCGGAGACGTTTTACCTGGCAGCAGAGTTCCGCAACCGCTTTCCGGAACGGGCATCCGAGCTGGGAGGCGCGCTCCGGGAGCTGGGAGAGTTGATCCGGCAAGCGCCTGAGGAAGTTGGCTCCCAACGCCTGTCCGAACACTTCGGGGTGCCGCATCCGGTGCTTACCCAGAGTTACGCGCGCGAACTGCTGCATTTAAAACCCCTGCCCGCGTTCATGGGGTATGCCAGCCGCCTGCTGGCTGAGTCGTGGGACTCGAATAACCTTTACTGGACGCGCCTCGCGTATGAAAAAGATTACTCTCCGGCGCTTATGAATCGACTGGTGCCAGAGCTTACGCACCGCATGGTGGAGAAGATATTTGCTACGGACTTTGAAGACTGGCCCGCGCTGCTGCGTGCCATGCTCGAGGCTGGCGAAGAGTTCCGCCGCGGCCAGGTCGCATTCGTGCCGCAGGCAAACTCGGAACGCGCCGAGCAGCCCTGAGTACGGAGCTGAACAAGAACTTTCTGGCCGTCCGCCCCGGCTAGTTGAAGAAAACGAAAACTGATGAAGTTGAGGAACTCATGATCAGGCGCAATTTTATAGTAGCGGCCATGTTTGCATTCCTGCCATTCGTCCTCGCAAACCGCGGGCTCGCTCAGGATGTGGGCGATGAAGGCAACTTCCGCGTCGTGGTGGATCTGGTGCAGTTGAATGTGGCCGTCACCGATAGCAAAGGACATTACGTAACCGGATTGACGCCGAAGGATTTCGCCATCTTTGAAGATGGAACTCCTCAGAAGCTCGCAAGCTTCGCGGAAGGCAACCAGCAAGCCCGCTCCTTGGGGGAGATTGAAACCGGGCAGCCACGCGCGATCGCTTCGGAAATCAGCGGTGAAATCGCCCAGCAGGATACCCTTGGCGCAATGATTTCTGGCGCCAGCGTCTACATCCTGTTTGACACCAGCAACTACATGTACCGCGGATTTGTATACGCACAGGATGCCATCGCCGACTTCGTGCGCTCACTCGACAATCCCGACCGTGTGGCCCTCTATTCCTACAGCCGGGACCTGTCGCGTTCCACGCGGCTCACGCCCGACCGGCTGCATGTGCTACGCGGCGTGCGCTCTACCGTCGCCGGAGATGATGCCGCGCTGTATGACGCCCTGTTGCTCACCCTGAATGACGCCGCCCGCCAGCCCGGCAAGAAGGTCGTGGTGGTGTTCTCGAATGGCCCCGACAATGCCAGCAAGGTAGCGCCAGAAGATGTAGCGGAGCTGGCGCAGTCCCGCGGCGTTCCGGTGTACATGATCAGCACCCGCGAGGCCAAGGCAGAACCGGTGTCGTCGGCTGTGTTTGAGCGCCTCACGGCCGCCACCGGCGGCAAAGCCTACTTCGCAAAAACGTGGCAGGACCAGCAGCGGGCGTTCTCGTCCATTCGCGACGATCTGGCGCATCTGTATTCGTTGAGCTATTACCCGCAGTTCAATCCCAACCGCGGATGGCGCTCCATTAAGGTCGCCCTTACGGGAGAGCACCTTAGGAAGTTCCGCATCCGTACCCGCAACGGTTACCGTCCGCAGCCGGTGCGCGTTTCCACTGGCCTTACGGCAAGGCCGGTCGAAACGGAGAACTGAGTTTCACGAAACGGAAGAGAGGTAACGCGAAGGCAGAAAGAACTTCGTGGCGAAGTTTTTCTACAGGATTGAAATCACTGCGGCAGCCAACACTACCGTGCGGAAGGCCAACACCGGCGTAGGGCGTTGTGTCTTAAGCCGGTTCCATGCAAGCGCCATGCCCATGGTTCCTGCACCCACCAGAATAGCCACCCCCAGCGCCTGCAAGGGGGCCAAGCCTGCGATGTAGTCCCGTAACCCGGTGTTCCAGATGGAACCGTAGAGAAGAACCACGTGCAGGAAGTACACCAACAAGGACTCCTGCGCCAATGACCTTACTGTGCCGCTCGAAAATGACGCAAAGCGGTGGACCAGCAACATCCCTCCCAGAAGGAACAGTACAAACCCTGCGCGAATCAGGAAGAGCGTAGGGCTGGCGCTCCAGAAAACAGTCGGTCCAAAGAATGCGAGCGCGGGCTGTTCCAGGCCAAAGCCAATCGACATTGCCGCCAGTCCAATAAGGAACATAACCCTTCCAAAAATCAGTCCCGATTGAGGCGATCTCTGTGAACGCCCCAAATAAAGGCACCCCAAGGCGGCCCCAAAAAGCGTGTAGGCCGCCCAGGGGAGCAACGGGAAGAGCGATCCCGCCGAGCCGTCCAAGTACGCTCCAACTAGAGCAGGTAGATGGCTTCCCCAACCTCCTGCCCAGGCGATGGGAGCGACTGCAACCAAACCTGCGGAAAGACCAAGGGAAACCTTCAGGAAGCGTGCCGGAGTCCGGGCAACAAACACCAGGAACTGCAGGAGCAGGAGGCTGACACCAATGGATTGCAGCACATCTACCTGCAGCCAGCCGCGCCATTGCTCCTGGCTAACACTGCCCAGGGTGCGCAGGCTGTGCACCGGCAGGTGCATGACGTATCCCAGCAGAATGAAGAACACAAACCGTCGCAGCCGCCGCAGTACCACAGAATTGAGGGATAAATTCTGCTCCCAGCGCTTGATCGTCGCGAAAGCAAAGGAAAATCCCGATAGCAGCATGAAGGTGGGAGCTGTGAAGCCGCGGCAGAAAAGCCAGAGGTGGTACCAGCCGTCGTTGCGGTACTGCGGGTCGAGCAGGGCGTCCAGGGTATGTCCCTCAATCATCAGGGCCATGGCAACAAGGCGAACCAAGTCGATCGCTTCAATGCGCCCTATCGATTGCGGACGAAAATCCAAACCTAACGGTCACTCCAGCGGTGGCTTGCCCTCCAATTGTACTTGAGGGCACGTGGATAGGATGCTCGTTAGTGACCTTGCTGGCGGCGCCTTTTGGTTAATAGTGGCTAAGTTTAAGCTATTTCAGTACTTCACGAAACGTAACTACACTGCTTCGCCTGGTGCGAAGGAAAGTTAGTGTCGCTCTAACTACCGTCCCATGCCCTGACCTCGCGCCTGAGGTGGCTGCGGCGGCGCGGGTTGGCCAGAGTCCGTACGCTTGATGACATTGGTAGCCAGCGCGATCACCGAGCCCAAGTCGCTGGCCGTGAGCGGCAGAATCATGGTAGTGCTCTGCTTGGCGAGCTTGCCGAACTCCGGGATGTAGCTTTCGGCAACCCGGAGTTGGACGGCCTCGAAGCCTCCGGGATTCTGGATGGCCTCAGCCACCTTGCGGATGCCTTCGGCTGTGGCTTCGGCAACGGCGAGAATCGCTGCGGCTTCGCCCTCGGCTTCGTTCATCTGCTGCTGGCGCGAGGCTTCGGATTCCTTGATCACTTTTTGCTTTTCGCCTTCGGCGGTGTTGATGGCTGCATCGCGAACGCCCTCGGACTCGAGCACGGTGGCTCGCTTTTCGCGCTCGGCACGCATCTGTTTTTCCATGGCGGCGAGCACGTCCTTGGGCGGGTTGATGTTCTTAATCTCGTAACGCAGGACCTTCACGCCCCAGGGCTCGGTGGCCTTGTCAAGTTCGCTAACGATCGCGGTGTTAATGTTCATGCGCTCTTCAAACGTGCGGTCCAGGTCGATCTTGCCAAGCTCGCTGCGCAAGGTGGTTTGGGCAAGCTGGCTGATGGCAAAGCGATAATCCGTAATGCCGTAAGAGGCACGCATAGGATCGAGCACCTTGAGGTACAGAATTCCATCGACCCCGACCTGCACGTTATCGCGCGTGATGCAGCTCTGCTCAGGAATATCGATCGCCAGTTCTTTCAGCGAGTGCCGGTAGCGGATGACGTCGATGAATGGCAGCAGGATGTGAAACCCTGCCCCCAGAATGCTGTTGAACTTGCCGAGCCGCTCCACCACATAGGCATTCTGCTGCGGGACCACAACGGCGGTCTTGGCAATGACGATGATGACGGCGAGCGCGAGAACGACAGCGACTGCAAAAGGTGCATCCATAAGCTTCAGTTTCTCCAGTTGCCGGCAGGTGCGGCAATCATAACGGGCGTACCTCCAGAGTGAGTCCCTGGAGGCGCTCCACCACGCAGCGCTGGCCTGCGGTGAGGGGAGCAGCGCCGCGATTCATAGCCTGCCAATTGCTGCCGCGAAGCTCCACCCGCCCCAAGGCTCCCACTTGAATGGCTTCAACGGCGACGCCGTGCTCGCCTACCAGGGTGTCGGCGTCCTCGTTAGACCGCTCGGCGGGAATATCAAAGCGCTGCTTCAATGGCCTGCGCAGGAAGAGCAGTGCAAGCACCGAGGTAGCGGAGAACAGAACCCAGTGAAGCCACAACGGGCCAGGCATACCGAGAAGCACGGCGAAGCCTACCGCCAGCGCGGCAACGCCAAAGAAAAGCAGGTAGAAGCCGCCAGGAGTTATTAACTCTCCGACAAGCAGCAGCAGGGCCACAATGAGCCACATCCACCACGCCATGCTGAACCTCAATCCGAGCCGTCAGGATCAATCGGAACGTGGAAATTCAGGGGTAAAGATGCCGGAGTTTAGCACGGTCCCACGAAAACGCAGACTCTCGAAGGTGCGTGAACTCTGGCGGAGGGATGAGGTGCGGAACCTACTGCCCGTACAGTGCGGAAAACTCCACAACTGCCTTCAGCGCTGCTTGCTCATTAGGGAAGGCTTCCGGATGTTGCGCGAAGGCCATGCGCGCAACTTCCTCGTGCGTACGCCTTCCGTCCATAAGCCCGAGTAGCGCCTGACCGGCAATCCCGAGAGGAGTCAGCCGCGGGCGGTAACCCGGGGCGCGCTTGCGCAACTGCTCGGAAGTAACATAGGTGCTGTTGAGACTGGACTGGCGGAAATCGGCTCTCACGGTACCATCCGGGGTACGAACCGAAGTGTTCCATGCCCAGAGGTAGTCTTCGTTCACGTAGGCAAAACGAATTTCTGCATGGATTGAATCGCCCGCATTGAGAGAAACGGGCTGCGACCACGGAACAAACTGATTCGGGTACACGGTAGAGGGCTCGCCGGGCGCCGTCGTGATGGAAACCCCCTCCGCGAGATCGTTGTCGAACCACAACGAAAATCCGTTTGCCTGTCCGGCGCGACTTGCAGTGAATGATGCCTGCCCGCAGATCGAAGGAGAATCCAAACGTAAGTGTTCTATGGTTGCAATGCATTGCGGCGCAGTCACAAATTGCTCAGGAGTGACGGTGGCCGAAAATGGGGTATCCACCCCGAAGCGCCCGCCAGCGGTTAAATCCACGCCATAGCGCCGGTCCTGCCAAACAGCCACCCGGTCGTAATCCTTCACAGGAAGCTCCACGACCGCTGCCCAAATGCGCTCGCGCAACGGCATCATGGCGCCGCCAGGCGCCAGCCAGCGACGACGGGCGTCGATGAGTGACTCCAGGGCCGTGGTAAACACCGGAAGTCCACCGTGCATGTCCGACACGATTACATTTGCTTTTTCCGGCAGGGCGACACGGGTAGAAAGATCGCGGATAAATTCAATGCGGTCGGCGTAACCATTGTCTTTCGCAATCAGACGAGCCAGGTCGATTACTTCTTCGGGCTCAATGGCGTACACCTTGCGAGCGCCAGCCTGACATGCAAACAGGGAGAAGATGCCGCTTCCAGCCCCGATGTCGACTACCACGTCCCCAGGTTTGACAACCTTTTGGAGCGCGCGGCGGTAGGCGCCCACGCGTACTTGGTCCGTGAGCATCGTTCCGTGTTGATGGGCGGAGTACATGCAGGACCTCTTGAAGCGCCTAGCGTGCCTGAGCAATGCTGCGCTCATCGCTAGCAGAGCGGTTCGAAGCGAGGTTGTCCAGTTCGGGTACTCCGAAGATACTTGCCCAGTTGGTCGGCTCGACCAACTCCGCAGTACCGCGCGGAATGAAGTGCAAAAACAGCAGATTGCAGAATGCGCGTCCGCTCGCAGGTTGTATGGCCTCGCGATAGTGCCACTGGCTGCTGCCGGAAAATACCGCTGCCTGACCGGGTTCAAGACTGTACGCTGTGAAGGTATACGCGTGGGACTTCTTGATCCTCTCCT
>JBFXAV010000074.1:0-8440 GCA_050183935.1 Candidatus Korobacteraceae bacterium
TCCAGTCAGGCCGCTCGCTGCCGCACGTGATGGCCATGCTGATTCCAGAGGCCTGGGCAGGGAATGAGCACATTAAGCCCGAAAAGCGGGCGTTCTACGAGTATCACGCTTCGCTCATGGAGCCGTGGGACGGTCCCGCCGCGATTGCTTTCACCGACGGCCGCATGATCGGCGCTACGCTCGACCGCAACGGGCTGCGGCCTGGACGCTACATTGTGACTCACGACGACATGGTGATCATGGCGTCGGAGACTGGCGTGCTTGAAGTCGCGCCGGAAAACGTGAAGACCAAGGGCCGTCTTCAGCCGGGCAAGATGTTCCTGGTGGATACCGTCGAAGGACGGATCATCGCCGACAAGGAAATCAAGCAGCGCCTGTCGGCACGCCAGCCCTACGCGCAGTGGCTGCAGGACAACCAGATCACCATGGACCAGTTGCCGGAGCCAGCGCGGGTTCACGGCGCCGACCATGACACCATCCTGCAACGGCAGCGCGCCTTCGGGTACACCGATGAAGATTTGAGAATGATCCTGGAGCCCATGGCCACGAAGGGCGAAGAGCCGATTGGTTCCATGGGGACGGACACGCCGCTGGCGTGTCTCTCTGACAAGCCGCAGCCGCTGTTCAATTACTTCAAGCAGTTGTTCGCGCAGGTGACGAATCCTCCGATTGATCCCATCCGCGAAGAGATGGTGATGTCGCTCATCAGCTACATCGGCACCGAGCGGAACATTCTGGAGGAGACCCCGGAGAACTGCCACACGCTGAAGTTGCCGCATCCCATCCTGACCAATCGCGACCTGGAGAAGCTGCGCCGGGTGTCGCGCGGTGACCTGCTGGCGATTACGTTGCCGGCGCTGTTCCGCGCCGAGGATGGCGAGAAGGGCTTGCGGCGGGCGTTGTTTGAGCTTTCACGACGGGCGGCTCTGGCGGTGAAGTCGGGCTACACGCTGCTGATTCTCTCTGACCGTGGCGTGGACCAGGACTATGCGCCCATTCCCAGCCTGCTGGCGCTGGCGGCGGTACACAACCGGCTGGTGCGTGAAGAGACGCGCACGCAGGTGGCGCTGATTTGTGAGTCCGGAGAGCCGCGCGAGGTGATGCACTTTGCGCTGCTGATCGGCTACGGCGCGAGCGCGGTGAATCCTTACGTTGCGCTGGAGACCATGGAAGACATGGCCAGCCGCGGCTACCTGCCGGATGGAATGACGGCGGATGTAGCGGTGAAGCACTTCATCAAGGCCATCAACAAAGGCTTGTTGAAGACCTTCTCAAAGATGGGTATCTCCACCCTGCAAAGCTATCGGGGCGCGCAGGTGTTTGAGGCCATTGGGTTGAATCAGGAGCTAGTTGAGACGTACTTTACCGGCACCACGTCGCGCCTGGGCGGAATCGGCCTTGAGGTGCTGGCGCGCGAAGCGCAAATGAAGCATGAAAATGCATTCGCGCCGGTCAACGAGTCGGACACCGAGCTTCCCGTCGGCGGCAGCTATCACTTCCGCGCGGGTGGCGAGTATCACCTGCTGAATCCGCTGACGATTAGCAAGCTGCAACATGCGGTGCGGCAGGGGAACTTCCAAACTTTTCAGGAGTTCACTGACCTCATTGACCAGCAGAGCCGCAATCTGGCGACGCTGCGCAGCCTGTTAAAGATGAAGAAGAGCGCGAAGCCGGTTCCCCTGGAGGAAGTGGAGCCAGCCAAGGAGATCGTCAAACGCTTCACCACGGGCGCGATGTCGTTCGGCTCCATCAGCAAAGAGGCGCACGAGACGCTGGCGGTAGCGATGAACCGCATCGGCGGGAAGTCCAACACCGGCGAGGGTGGCGAAGACGATCAACGGTACAAGCCGGACGCAAATGGCGATCTGCGGCGCAGCGCCATTAAGCAGGTGGCCTCCGCACGCTTCGGAGTGACGACGAACTACCTGGTGAATGCTGACGAGTTGCAGATCAAGATGGCGCAGGGCGCGAAGCCCGGCGAGGGTGGGCAGTTGCCCGGTCACAAAGTGGACGATGTGATCGCGCGCCTGCGGCACTCCATCCCCGGCGTGGGGTTGATTTCGCCGCCTCCGCACCATGACATTTATTCGATTGAAGATCTGGCGCAGCTCATCTACGACCTGAAGAGCACCAATCCGGCGGCGCGCATCTCCGTAAAGCTGGTCGCGGAGGTAGGTGTTGGGACCGTCGCTGCCGGTGTGGCCAAGGCCCATGCGGATGTGGTGCTGATCTCGGGTGACAGCGGTGGTACGGGAGCCTCTCCGCTGAGTTCGATCAAACATGCTGGTATTCCCTGGGAGTTGGGGTTGGCGGAGACGCAGCAGGTTCTGCTGATGAACGACCTGCGCAGCCGCATTCGCGTGCAGACGGATGGCAAGCTGCAAACCGGCCGCGACGTGGTGATTGCCGCGCTGCTGGGAGCCGAAGAGTATGGCTTTGCCACCGCGCCGCTGGTGGCGATGGGCTGCATCATGCTCCGCAAATGCCATCTGAACACCTGCTCGGTGGGCATTGCCACGCAGGATCCCGAGTTGCGCAAGATGTTCACCGGCCAGCCGGAGCACGTGATCAACTACTTCTTTTTTATCGCCGAGCAGGTCCGGCAATACATGGCGGAGATGGGTTTCCGCACCGTGGATGAAATGGTGGGCCGCGTGGACATGCTGGACGCGCAACCTGCGGTTGATCATTGGAAGGCCAAGGGAATTGACCTTTCCGCAATCCTCTACAATCCGCCGCTGCCGGGCAAGGTGGCCCGCCGCTGCGTGCAGGCGCAGGATCATGGATTGGAGACTGCGCTCGGTCACCAGTTGATCGCACTGTCGAAGGATGCTCTGGAAAACCGCACGCCGGTAGAAATCAAGCTGCCGGTGCGCAACTCGCACCGCGCCGCAGGGGCGATGCTCAGTGGCGAGATTGCGCGCCGCTATGGCGCCGAAGGGCTGCCGGAAGATACGATTCGAATTCACCTTACGGGATCCTCCGGTCAGAGCTTCGGGGCATTCCTCAGCAAAGGTGTGTCCCTCACGCTTGAGGGTGATGCCAACGATTACGTTGGCAAGGGGCTTTCGGGCGGACGGCTGATTGTGTTCCCGCCGAAAACCTCCACCTTCAACGCGGAAGAAAACATTCTGATCGGCAACGTGGCGCTCTACGGGGCGACCGGTGGGGAAGCATTTTTTAATGGAATGGCCGGGGAGCGCTTTGCGGTTCGCAACTCGGGAGCCACCGCCGTGGTCGAGGGAGTGGGCGACCATGGCTGCGAATACATGACCAATGGGCTGGTGATTGTGCTGGGAGCCTGCGGAAGAAACTTCGCCGCCGGAATGAGCGGTGGTATTGCATACGTGTTGGACGAGCGTGGGGACTTTACCGAGAAGCGCTGCAATCTGGCTTCTGTGGATCTGGAGCCGGTGATTGAGACGAAGGATGTGGAACTGATCCAGGGACTGATCCGGCGCCACCAGGAGTTGACGGGCAGCCGTAGGGCCCGTTGGGTTCTGGAGAACTGGGCGGAGGTTCTTCCGCGCTTCATCAAGATCTTCCCGCACGAGTTCAAGCGGGTGCTGGGCGTGAGTCGCACGCGCGAGCAGTACATCCCCGGGCAGCCGCCTCCGGTTCCCGTGTTGCTTGAGCAGGTGCAGCATGGGTAAGCCTACGGGTTTTATCGAGCACGGGCGCGAGCTGGCGCCGCGCCGGCCTGTTACCGAGCGGGTGAACGACTGGTTCGAGATCTACCTCGACTTTCCCGAGGAAAAGCTGCGCGCCCAGGGAGCGCGCTGCATGGACTGTGGTGTGCCCTTCTGCAATACGGGGTGCCCGGTCAACAATTTGATTCCAGACTGGAACGACCTCGTCTATCGCGGACGGTGGAAGGAGGCTGTGCGGCAACTGCACGCCACGAATAACTTTCCCGAGTTCACAGGAAGAATTTGCCCCGCGCCGTGCGAGGCCGCGTGCGTGCTCGGAATCAACCAGCCTCCGGTCACGATCAAGCAGATCGAGAAGAACATTATCGAGCGCGGATTCGCAGAAGGGTGGATTCATCCAGAGCCTCCCTCGATGCGCACCGGAAAGAAGGTGGCTGTGGTCGGTTCCGGCCCCGCGGGATTGGCGGCGGCGCAACAGCTCTGCCGCGCGGGTCACTCCGTAACCGTGTACGAGAAGGCCGACCGCATTGGCGGCCTGCTGACCTACGGCATCCCGCAGCTCAAGCTGGAAAAGCACATTGTGGATCGCCGTGTGGAGCAGATGGCTGCGGAGGGCGTGAAGTTTGTGACCAATGCGCACGTGGGCCACAGCGTTTCGGTGGAGCAGTTGCGCGGCGAATTTGACGCCATTTTGCTGGCTGGAGGCGCCGAGCATGGGCGCGACCTGAAGGTGCCCGGACGCGAGTTGCTGGGCATCCACTTTGCCATGGACTATCTGCCACAGGCCAACCGCCGCGCCCTTGGTGACCAACTCGATCCGCGGCAGGACATTCTTGCCAATGGCAAGCATGTAGTCATTATTGGCGGCGGCGATACCGGCGCTGACTGCCTGGGCACGGCACACCGGCAGAAACCGCTTTCGGTCCACCAGTTCGAAATCATGCCCAAGCCTCCGGATGAGCGTTCGCCGCAGACTCCGTGGCCGCTCTGGCCCATGCAGTTGCGAGTCGAGGGAGCGCACGAGGAAGGTGGTGTGCGCGACTGGAGCGTAGCTACGACAAAATTTACCGGCGATGCTTACGGCAATGTCCGGCAACTGCACGGGATTCGTGTAGGACCTCCTCCGAAATTCGAGCCGATTCCGGGAACAGAGTTCACTATGGATGCCGACCTGGTGCTGCTGGCCATGGGCTTCCTTGGCCCAATACGTGGCGGTATGATCGAGCAGCTCGGCGTGGAGCTCGATGCTCGCGGCAACGTTGCGACGAACGCGAACTACATGTCCTCGGTTTCTGGAGTTTTCGCAGCCGGCGACATGCGTCGCGGCCAGTCTCTGGTGGTGTGGGCCATCGCCGAAGGCAGGCAGGCAGCGGCGGCGGTGGATCGTTACCTGCGATCGGAAGTGCGGGACGCGGAGACATCGCGCGCAACCACTGTATAGCTGCACAATTTCTGCATTCATGTGGGCACAGAGAAAGAACATCTGTGCCCGTTTTATTTCCACAAAAAATTGTGATTCTGGCTGCAAGTTATGCTGCAACATAACTCGGTTGCAAGATTGCCAAGATGTTGTTGCGATTTTCCAGAAACAATTCTGTAACCTTAGGTCGGGGTTGCAATCTGAAGGCAAGGGCATTCCAGCCCCACGGAGACAATACGGAATGGTTCGAAGACTGCTTCTTGTGGTTGTCGTGGTGATGAGTTGCGCCGCGTGGGCGCAGGATGAAAAGAATGACTTGGGGCTTACGCTGGGACAGGCCAGCATCCGCGACCGGGAGGCAGCCAGCGGGCAGCGAGTCGTGTTCAACAACAGCGTTGCCTTCGGCGCAAATTATGCCCGTCGCCTGAAGGGTGGCTATGCGGTGGCATTTGACCTGGAATTTCCTTTTGTCGCCATCCCCGGACATGACATCACGCCAGCGGGTTCCGACTCAATCGTGCATGTGGCTAGCCTGTTTGTAACTCCGTCGCTGCGCGTGAAGTTTGCGCCGCGCCTTCCAATATCTCCGTGGATTTCGGGAGGGCTTGGGTTTGGCTGGTATGAAGGATCGGAGCTGCTGGCCAGCGGCGCAGCAAACCCCGACCGCAACAAGGTGAGCGCAGCGGCGCAGTTTGGAGCGGGAGTGGATGTGAGAACTCCGCTGCGCATTCTTGCTCCCATCAGCCTGCGCGGCGAATTTCGCGATTTCTACAGTTTCAGCAATCCCAGCTTCAACGTGCCGATGCGCAGTGATGGGCAGCACAATTTCGTGATCTCGGGCGGGTTTGTTCTGCGGTTCTAGGCACACGGATCAAGACGACCGAATTTTCTTTGTTTTGATTTCAGGAGAGTTTCTTAGCCGCATAGAAGACGAGCGGGTTTGTGGTAATGGAAAGCAGCGCGCCTGCCACAATGAGGCTGAGTCCTTCTGGAGGAAGCATTTTTAGTCCAATCCCTAGTTCCGCCAGGATAAAAGAGAACTCGCCAATCTGCGCCAGGGCTGCGGAAACGATGAGAGCGGTTTTCCAGGGATATTTCAAGATCAGGACGATACCAATCGCGGCGAGCGATTTACCGAAAACCACGATTGCAAATACGGCGAGCACTCCCAATGGATTGTTGACCACAATTTTCGGGTCAAACAACATTCCAACTGCCACAAAGAACAGTGCAGCGAACGCATCCTGCAAAGGCTGCGAGTCGGAGGCTGCACGGTGGCTGACGTCGGAGGCATTGGTTACGATTCCGGCGAAAAATGCGCCCAGCGCGAATGAGATGCCAAATAGCTTTGCAGAGCCAAAAGCAATGCCGAGCGCGATAGCAATGACCGCTAGTGTGAATAGCTCTCGCGAGCCTGTATTTTCGACCTGTTTCAGTAACCATGGAAACAAGCGCGTGCCCACAACCAGCATCAATGTGATGAAAATGGCTACCTTGCCTAATGTCAGGGCGAGGGTAATCCACAAGCTTCTATCTGAGGCGGAGTCTGGTGTTCCCAGCGCGGGAAGAACCACCAGGGCAATGACCATCACAAGGTCTTCTACAATGAGCCAGCCCACCGCGATGCGGCCTTCGTTGGTATCCAGCAGTTGATTGGCTTCCAATGCCCTCAGCAGGACGACCGTGCTGGCAACGGACAAGGCTAAGCCGAATACCAGACCGGGCCTGAGTTCCCAGCCCCATAAGCTAGCAAGACCTATCCCCAGCGCGGTTGCCAGCGCGATCTGCGCCACTGCCCCCGGTAATGCGATTCCGCGCACGGCCAGCAGATCGCCGATGGAGAAGTGCATGCCGACACCGAACATCAGCAGGATTACGCCGATCTCGGCAAGTTGCAGGGCGAGCGATGTGTCTCCTGTCCACCCTGGCGTGAACGGTCCGACGACGATCCCTGCTGCCAGGTAGCCGACCATGGAAGGAAGTCGCAGACGAAAAGCAATCCATCCTCCGATGAAGGCAAATACCAAACCAACTGCTATCAGGGCAATGAGTGAGCTTTCGTGAGGCATAGCACGTTGTTCAGAGTAAATGAAAGAGCCCGGGGAACACCGGGCTCTTGGGACTATCAACCGATTTTGAAGATCGACTTCGCGGGTGCCGTAACGACTAGCGGCGTCCGCGCCCGCCACCGCCTCCGCGACGTCCACCGTGGCCGCCGCGCCCGCCTCCACCACCACCGGGCCTGCCGCCGCGATCATTGCGAGGTCCGCGGTCGGGGCGTGGAGAGTCATGGCGTGGGGGGGCATCGTGCCCTTCGGCGCTGGCCTCCACGCGGTTAAAGTTGGGCTCGCCTTCGGCAAACTCTTCTCCACCCTCGAAGGTCACTGCTTCTCCACCCTCGGGGCCACCTTCGCCACCACCCATCTTCGCGCGCTGCTCCTTCAGGATGGCCTTGCGGGAAAGCCGAATGCGATTGCCCTCCATCGAGAGTACCTTCACCAGGATTTGGTCGCCCTCTTTGAGTTCGTCCTTGATGTCCTTGATGCGGTGCTCGGCAACTTCGCTGATGTGCAGCAAACCATCGGTTCCGGGGATGATCTCGACAAAGGCTCCGAACTCCGCCAGGCGCACCACCGTGCCCAGGTAGGTTTTGCCAACCTCGGCTGTGGCAGTGATTTCGCCGATGATCTGGAGGGCCTTCTTGGCGGATTCCTGATCGCTCGACGCAACATTCACACGACCCGAGTCCTCGACTTCGATTTTGACGCCGGTCTGCTCAATGATGCCCTTGATCACCTTGCCACCGGGTCCGATCAGGTCGCGAATCTTATCCTGAGGAATCTGGATGGTGTAGAAACGCGGCGCGTATTCGCTGATGGCAGTGCGCGCTTCCGGCAAAGCCTCCTGCATCTTTCCCAGGATGTGCAGGCGCCCGCGGCGGGCCTGCTCCAGAGCCTCGCGCATGATTTGCGAGGTAATTCCCATTACTTTGATATCCATCTGGAGCGCGGTAATACCTTTGTTCGTTCCAGCCACTTTGAAGTCCATATCGCCGTAGTGATCTTCGGCTCCAGCAATATCGGAGAGAATGGCGTACTGGTCGCCTTCCTTTACCAGGCCCATGGCAACTCCTGCCACTGTGGCCTTCAGCGGAACACCGGCATCCATCAGCGACAGCGAAGCACCGCAGACGGTTGCCATGGAAGAGGAGCCGTTGGACTCCAGGATGTCGGAGACCACGCGCATAGCGTACGGCCAGTCCGCTTCGTCGGGAAGCACTCCCGCCACCGCGCGCTCGGCGAGTGCCCCATGCCCGATCTCTCGTCGGCCAGCGCCGCGCAGGAACTTTACTTCCCCCACCGAAAACGGC
>JBFXAV010000075.1:0-8413 GCA_050183935.1 Candidatus Korobacteraceae bacterium
GCGCATTCCCGGCTGTGACGGTGCCGTCTTTCTTGAACGCGGGCTTCAATGCTCGCAGATTCTCTCGGCTGGTGTCTTCGCGCGGGCTTTCATCTTTATCGAACAGCACTGGAGACTCGCCCTTCTTTTTCGCGGGAAGCTCCACGGGAATTATTTGCGACTTGAAGTGGCATTCCTTGATTGCGCTGATCGCTTTGCGGTGTGACTGGACGGCAAACTCGTCCTGCTCCTCGCGCGAGATGTTGTATTTTTCGGCCACGTTTTCGCCAGTCTGGCCCATGTGGTAGTTGTTGTAGATGTCCCAGAGGCCGTCATGCACCATGGCATCCACTATCTGGGCATTGCCGAGACGGTAACCCTTGCGCGCCTGTGGCAGCAGGTAGGGAGCGTTGCTCATGGACTCCATGCCTCCGGCGACTACCAGGCGGCTGTCGCCGCACTGAATGGCCTGCGCTGCCAGCCCAACCGCCTTGAGCCCGGAGCCGCATACCTTGTTCACCGTCATAGCGCCGACTTCAGGGGGGAGTCCCCCGAACAACGCAGCCTGGCGCGCGGGGTTCTGGCCCAATCCGGCGGAGACAACCAGCCCCATGATGCACTCGTCCACTTTAGCGGGATCGACCTGCGCCCGCCTGACTGCTTCGCGCACCACGGTCGCACCAAGTTGAGGCGCACTTACGTCGGAAAGCGATCCCTGAAATTTTCCGATGGCAGTGCGTACGGCGGAAACAATCACGACCTCATCGTTGAACGGCACGAAAGGCTCCTTGAAGGGATTGTGAGCACTCGGCGGTTCATGACCCGCTGGACCAATTCCTATGGTTACCAGCGTTAGTTGCACTCGAGTCGCTCAATTATAAGATGACGTTGAGGGCAGTTCGGAAGCGGAGTTGCTTGTGTACGCTCTGCGATCCGGGAACCAGGCCGCGAATCCGCTTCCTGTTCATGGCCAGCAACCGCGCATTGTTATTCATTAAGGAGCCTTGTTGAACGCTTCTGAAAACCCGCCTGCAGTGCTGCCGAACGTGGCCCCGGCCCGAAACTTAATTGCGCCCGCATGGCACACCGTGCTGCTGGTTGCGGTGCTGCTGATCTTTTCCCTGGCCTCAGCCGACTCGAAGTCCGAGTTCACCGACGAGCATGGGCGCATGCCCATTTACGTCATGACCCTGGCATGGGAATGGCTACTGACCCTATACGTGGCTTGGAGCCTGCGCAGCTCGGGGAAACGGCTGCGCGACATTCTTGGCGACCGGTGGGCACACCCTATGGATGCTGTGATGGACGTCACGATCGCCGCAGGATTCTGGATGGTTTCCGCCCTGGTGCTGGCGGGCATGGCTTACGTGCTGGGACTGGCAGAGCCAGAGAACATTCAGAACGCGCGCAAGCAGGTGAGCTTCCTGTTTCCGCAAACCACTGCCGAGGTCATTACCTGGATTCTGCTGAGCGCCACCGCAGGATTCTGCGAAGAGGTGATTTTTCGCGGTTATCTGCAAACACAACTGGCCCGCATGGGTGGCGCCGCGTGGATCGGGATCGTGGGGCAGGCATTGGTTTTCGGCGGTGCACATGCCTATGAAGGCTGGCAACGCATGATCATCATCGGCGTTTGGGGAAGCATGTTCGGAGGGCTAGCGCTGCTGCGCCGCAATCTTCGCCCGGGTATGATGGCACACACCTTTCACGATCTCCTCGTCGGACTTGTCGGCCGCGTACTGCTCCGCTAAGCAAGTTGTCCTCGAAGTTGGAAGCAATGTGCGCGCAAAACTCGCGCACGCTTTCCGAAACGCGATGCATGACGAACGTGTGTACCGTGGTTCCGAGGATTTTTTTCTTGACTTCAATTTTGATTGACTCTATACATCAGACAATTGCAACTGAGCATCGTTGCCAACTTGAATAAAGGGAGAATAGATCCATGGCAGCTAAAAAAGGTGGCGCTAAGAAAAAGAGCGCGAAGAAGACCAGCAAGAAGCACTAAGAGCTGAGTCAAGCTGACGAAGAGGGGACGCCAAACAGCGTCCCCTTAGTTTTTGCTGCAGGCACTTTCCACCCGCCCGATATGCGCTTCTGCGCAATGCTCGTCGTAGCCGCCTTCGCAACATTGCAGAATCGAAGTTGACCGGAACCCACTTCCAAGACAATTCAGAGCGCTGCGCACAACGGCGCCAAACGCTCACTTCGTCTTTCGGCTGAGTAGAGAAATGCTGCCGCAGTGTGCAATGCAGATTGGAGTCCTACGCCAGCGTTTCTGGTTCCGCTGCCTGGTTTGTCGTGGATGGCGCAGGGTACGGAAGTGCTATGTCCTGCTCGGTCGCCGGGCAGAGCCCACGATATGAGCAATTGCGACAATGATAGGCGGGTCTGGGATCGAACTCCCCGCGGAAGATCCGGTCCGCAACATCCTGAATGCGCCGCCGGGCTTCCTCAAGCTGCGCCGGAGTACGGCGCGTCTCCACCATGCTGCCATCGGCGAGGTTGTGAAGCACGATGCGCTCGGCAGCGAGATCCCAAAGCATGCGGGCGGCAAGGGCATAGATGGAGAGCTGCAGGCTGCTTTCAGCGTCGCTGGCTTTCTGCGGCGTTCCAGTCTTGTAATCCACTATTGTGATCGCCCCCGCCCCGGCGTCATCCATGCGGTCCACCCGGCCCCGCACCAGGACATCTCCCATCTTGATCTCAAAGGGGCGCTCGGTGTGCAACACCGCCGGATGGGTCGCCGTATGCTCCAGAAACCGGGTGAGCTGGCGAACGCCGTCGCGCAGATAAAGTTCCCGTTGCACAGGATCGGCAAAGACAACGGTTTCCAGCAACTCACGAAAACGGGCGAATACCTGCTCGGGAGTACGCGGGCGCCCAGCTTTCACAGCGTCGTAATAATCTTTCAGCACCTGGTGCATCGCCGAGCCAAAGTGCAGCGCGCCTCCAATGCGTCCCGGAAGCACCCAGTCGCGCCGGAGCTTGAACTCCAGCGGGCATCGCTCGTACATCTCAATCGCGCTGGCGCTCAGGCTCGGAGCCTTCAGGCGCGCGCTGGGTGGGCCAAGCAACCACCGGTTCAGGCCGGAAGCCGGAGAAGCCGCCGCAGCCAGCGTTGCGCGATAAGGAACGGCCTCGCCCATGCGCCAGAAGCCGGAGGCAAAGGGACTTTCCATCACATCACGAGCAAGCTTTGCCGGACGCGGGTTCTTCCCCGTGGTTCGACGGGCACACACGGTCAGCGAATCGCGCGCGCGCGTCATGGCGACATAGAACAGACGGCGCTCCTCTTCCTCGTGGACGCGGCTTCCGTCGCCTTCCGCAACCAGGCTCTTGCGCAACTCGGACGGAAACTCAAACAGCTTTTCCCGCAACTTCGCTGGGAACGAATTCGTCCCCAGGCGCAATACGAACACGTCATCAAATTCCATGCCTTTGGCGGCATGGACTGTCATGAGACTTACCAAGCCAGTATTCGTTTCATCCTCTGTGGAGGGCAGATCCACCGCTCCTCCCGCCTCGCAGTAAAACTCCAGGTACTCCAGGAACTCGGCTAGCTTGCCGGTGCGAGTAATCGCCTTCTTTTCCCATGTTTCCACGAAGCTGGCGAACGCCTTCAGCGCAATGCTGGCAGTATCGAGCGCAAAGCGCTCGGTGACGATCGCCAGCACGGCCGTGGCTTGCATTCCGCGCTGCTCTGCCTGCAAGCGCGCGGCCTCGATGGCGGCAAGTACCCGATCTCCGCCGGAGACACTGCGGAGCACCGCCTCGAAGGAAACCTCCTGCCGTTGTCCGTTCTGCGCGGCTGTCCAGGACTGACGATCGGCAGCATAGTTGGCTTCGCGGACCTCTTCGGAATCCAGTGCGAAAATAGGCAGCGCAGCCACGCGGAAAAGGCTTTCGGCGACGGGTGGAGTTCGCAGGCAACGCAGCAGTGCGAGCGCGTCACGAACGATTCCAGCCTCCAGAACGTTGACACCCCGGACTGCAAAAGGAATGCCGCGCACGGTCAGCTCCTGCACGAGGGCATCCCGGTGTGTATGCGCACGGTAGAGAACCCCGAAGCGCGGTTCACGGGCGGCGCGGCTCTTGTGAACGTCGCGCAGGCGGCGCTCGATCTCCCCGGCAACGTGGGCAGCTTCCTCCATGTCACTACGACAGATCACGACATCCACCGGGGGCCAGAGGGGCAGCGTCGGCTGCCCTTGCGCGGGGCGGGCACGCGCGGACGTGAGAGGAGCGCGCTCAAAGCGATTTCCTTCGCCATCCGCGACGGATTCAATCGCTGAGTTCCGGGAGATGACTCCGTGGGCGCAAGCCAGCACCGGCGGCAGAGATCGCCAGTTCTGAGAGAGCACCACAGTCTTTGTCTGCGGAAAGCGGCGGGCGAACTCGCTGAAAGCGGCGCTGGAGGCGCCACGAAAACGGTAGATAGCCTGGTCGGGATCGCCGACGGCGAATACATTGCGTTCCGGCCCGGCGAGAAGCTGCGCCAGCTCAATCTGAGCCAGATTGGCATCCTGAAATTCATCCATCAAAAGGAATCGGGCGCGGGCACGCTCCCGGGCTAGCACAGTGGCATCCGTCTTAAGCAATTGCACCGCGCGCAAAATCATGTGTCCGAAAGTCCCAAGACGATCCTCGCGAAGCATCTGTTCTACCCGGGAGTAAACCGCTGCAATTTCGCGACAGCGGGCGATCAGCTCCTGCTGGGAAATGTCCTTGAAGTCCTTGGAGCGCACTACACGGGGCGGCGGGTACTTCCCGGCAGCAACCTGATCTACAAAGTGGCTGAAGTCGGCGGCTTCCACCAGTTCATCGTGGCAGCGCTGGAAAAATTCGTTCAATGCATCCAGAAACTGGCCGGGAGTGGCGGCTTTCGAGTAGTAGTCCAGCGGCAACTCCGCAATGCGGCGGCGCAGATAAACGTAGAGGTCCCTTTCTTCGACAATGCCAAAGCTCTTTCCGGCTTTCTCAAGAATGCCCAAGCAATAGGCATGAAACGTGGTGGCGCGCAGGCCGTCGCAGTTTTTGCGAACCAGCTTTCCTACTCGCTCCTGAAGCACTGCGGCGGCGTTCTCGGTGTACGTGACCGCAAGGATTTCTCCGGGCTTTGCATGATGGTTGCGAATGAGGTGGGCGATGCGCTGGACCAGCACCGTGGTCTTGCCGCTTCCCGCGCCAGCCACCACCAGCATGGGGCCGTGAACGTGCTCAATGGCGCGGCGCTGATGGTCGTCAAAAGAAACAGGCATGGGGTAAACGAAATTATGCAGGAATCGAAGCGCCAATGCGAACCGAAGTGTATTTCTATGCGGAGCGGGTTCTATTCAGATTGTCTAATCGAATTGAAGACGCTGCAGACTGCAAGTGCAGCAATTGCAGCCGTCTCGGCGCGCAGGATGCCCGGGCCCAGGGAGGCGGCCTGCCATCTGTGTTGCTCGAAGGCTGCAAGCTCTTCCGCCGTCCAACCACCCTCGGGACCGACGGTGAGCGCCAAATCACCTTCCGGGGAGGCTGCATAGTCTTCCAGTGCGTTTCTCAGGCTCAAGCGACGTTCGTTCTCTGCGAGGACGATGCGGACGGGGGCGGAAGCTTCCAGCACCTGCTGGAATCCTTGGGGCGCATGAACCTCCGGAGGCGCCGCTCGCCGCGACTGCTGCGCGGCTTGCAGGGCTATGCGCCGCCAGCGTTCCACGCGCCTGGCTGCAGCGGCGACCAGGTGAGCATCGCTTCGTCCGGCTGCGGTGGGAACGATTCGGGTGACGCCCAACTCGGTGGCTTTCTCAATAGCCCACTCCATTCGGTCAAACCTAAAAATGGAGAGAAAGAGCATAACCGGGCGAACGGCAGGCTGAGCGACTTCCTCGCCAAGTTCGAACTCCACGCGATCAGCGGAGATGGCAATGACCCGGCCGAGGCGGACGCGGTCGGCTCCGGAAATTTCAAATTCCTGCCCCACCCGGGCACGCAGTACGCGAGCCAGATGCGCGGCATGGCTGCCGGTGAGGGCGGCATGATTGCCAGCGATTTCGTCAGCGATCCAGCGGCGGCGGGTCATGCGAGAGCGAATCGTGATTTCAGTTGGCAGCAGATCCGTGCATCAGCTTCGCAGCACGTAGCGGATATGACGTCTGAAAAATATCTACAGCGCCTTAGCGCAAGCAACGTGGGGTTCCTTCGCTTCGCTCAGGATGACAGTTTCAAGTTTCCGGGGAAATGGCCACCTGCGCTGGCAGGTACACAGACAACAGTGCCCTACCCAAAAATCTCTTTCACTTTTCCGAGTAGGCCCTTTTCATCGGACTTGGTGTCATCGCCGCTGATAGCGGCGAGTTCTTCCAGCAGTTCGCGCTGGCGCTTGCTGAGCTTGGTGGGTACCTGGACGCGAACTTCCACCATCAGGTCACCACGCCCTCGTCCGTTGAGGGACGGAACCCCCTTGCCGCGGACGCGCATCACGGTCCCGGTTTGCGTGCCTTCGGGGACCTTGAGGACATACGGCTCCTCCAGTGTGGGAATTTCGATCTGCGCACCCAAAGCTGCCTGAGAAATGGAAACGGGCAACATGCAGTGAAGGTTTTTGCCATCGCGTTCGAAGAACTCGTGCTCGGCGACCTGCAGCACAACGTAGAGATCCCCGGGCGGACCGCCTTGGGAACCCGCCTGGCCTTCGCCGGAGTAGCGGATGCGGGTGCCGTCTTCTACTCCCGCGGGAACTTTGACCTCAATGCTGCGTTCCTGCAACTGCCTGCCGCTACCCTTGCAGTTTGGGCAGGGGTCAGTGACCACGGAACCGGCGCCGTTACAGGTTGTGCAGCTGCGGGCAATGGTGAAAAAGCCCTGCTGTAAACGCACTTGTCCACGCCCGCCGCAGGTACGGCAAGGAACCGCGCTCTTGCCCGGAGCCACGCCGGAACCGTGGCAGCCTTCACAGCTCTCGTGACGCTTGATGGAAACCTTTTTGGTCACGCCAAAGACAGCTTCTTCGAACTCCAGGGAAAGGTCGTAGCGCAGGTCAGAACCACGCTGGGCAGCATTTCGTCCGCGGCCTCCACCACCGAAGATGTCCTCGAAGCCGCCACCGCCAAACCCGCTGAAAATCTGCTGGAACAGGTCGAACGGGTCAACCACCGTATTTCCAGCAGCGGCAGCCCCCACGCCTGCGTGTCCATAGCGATCGTAAGCAGCACGCTTGTCGGCGTCACTCAAGACCGCATAGGCCTCGCCGATCTCCTTGAACTTCTCTTCCGCGTCGTCGCGGTCGGAGTCGCCCTTATGAGAGTTCTTGTCGGGGTGGTACTGGATTGCCAGTTTGCGATAGGCGCTCTTGATTTCCTGATCGGAGGCGCCGCGCGAGACTCCCAACACATCGTAATAGTCGCGTTTGGTATTGATGGCCAGTGGACTCCTCAATCGTTGCAGAGTTGAATCGGCTCCGGCTAGCGGCCGGGATTGCGCGCCACGCGTACCATGGCAGGACGCAGCAGGCGTTCCTTGATCCTGTAGCCGCGCTGCAACTCATCCAGCACGCGGTTGTCTTCGGCTTCGTCGGTATCCACCATCTGGACTGCCTGGTGAACACTGGGGTCAAACAGCTCCCCTTGTGCCTTCACCGGGCTTACCCCCAGCTTGGCCAATGTGTCGTGCAATTGGCGATGGATGAGTTCGATTCCGGAACGAACCTCATCTCCACTGGCCTCCGTGGCAAGCGCGCGGTCGAAGCTGTCCAGTATTGGGAGGAGCGACCGGAGCGCATCCACCAGGGCATAATCGCGAAAATCCTGCTGCTCGCGTGCCTGGCGCTTGCGGAAGTTGTCGAACTCAGCTTGCAGACGCGCCAGCCGGTCATAGAGAGTGTCGCGCTCATTTTTCAGCCGCTCCAGTTCCTGCCTGGCTGCGCCGGCTTCTGCAGGATCGGGCGTGCCGTTTTCCGGGAGTTCATGCTCGAGATCGAGCGGCGTTTCGAATTTGCTTTTGCCGTTTCCTTGTTCCATCACAACTTATCTCTGGCGAGTTGGGTCCGGGCCTAAGCTCAGGACTCGTTCAGCACCTTGTCAAAAAGGCGCGCAATGTAGGAGACCGCGCTGATGGTGTGCTCGTAGTCAATGCGGGTCGGGCCGATCACCGCCAGTGATCCCATGACTTCGCTTCCGGCACGCGCCGGAGCACCGATCAACACAAAGTTTCGCAGGTACGGCGCGGCATCCTCCAGACCGATGACCACGCGCACGGCTTCCTGCCGGACGTCCAGATAGGCCGAGAGCAGGTCTACTACTTTCTGCTTGGCCTCCAGGGTCTTTAACAACTGCTGCAGGCGGTCGCGGTCTTCTTCGCTGGCCACCAGGTTGGCAGCGCCTTCCATATAGACGTTCATCAGGGCGCCGTCATGCGCCAGCGCGCCCTCACGGAAAAGCTGCTCGACCGAACG
>JBFXAV010000076.1:0-8397 GCA_050183935.1 Candidatus Korobacteraceae bacterium
CCAGCCGATGGTACTTGCGGTAATCCAGCAGCAGCGTCCCATAGCTCAGGCTGCCCGCGCTCCCACCCTCCTCAAAGCGATATCTCTGGCCTGCAAGCGGGCTAGTACCACCAAAAATGGATGTGTCGTACACCAGCGCCGAACTGAACGTGCCCATGTTCAGTCCGTCGGGAGCATCAATATCCTCATCCTGCCGCCCGATCAACTGCCCAGTCACCGGATCGTAGACGTTCACTCGCGATCTTCCAGCAAAGGAAATATTCTGGAAGCCGCCAATGAATTCAATCCGCTGCGCGCGACTGAACGGATAGGAAAGAATCCCGGCAAACTGCCGGCTGATCTGCCAGAAGGTAATTTCCTGCTGAGCCAGTCCAAGGCTCCCGTCACCCAGGTCCACCACGCCTTCCCCGACGTTTCCCGTCAGGTAGGGTGTTTGCCCTCCTGTAAATCCCCAGGTCCAGCGAGACTTTTGGTTCAGGTAGGTAGCCGAGCCGCCAAAGTTCCGCAGGAAGTCTCCAACATCCCCCACCGTGCTGGTTTGAAGATTCACCGACAAATTGTGGAAGCCGAGCAGGTCGCTGAAGTAGAGCGCCGTCCCGCCAGCCACCATGCCTCCGTAGCTGCTATATCCAACGCCGACCTGCGGCGCGGCGATATACTCCAGCGCGAGCGACGGATTGTAATCCGTGGTATCGAAATCGGAGGTCATCGTTAGGCCTTCGCTGGGCGACCGCAACAGTCTCGAAACAGTCTGCGCGGTTCGATTCACCGGCGGCAGGACCGCGGCATTCAACTGTTCAATCTGTTCCGGATTCGAGCCTGCCAACAGCGCCGGAGAGCTGATGCTCAGAATCGAGTAGTCCCCATCGCTGAAGGTGCTGTACACCAGCCGCTGCGCGTTGGTTGCTGAAGAAAATGACGGACTCAGGTGCGTGATTCCGCTCACCCCGGTCTGCAGGTTGGTCACCTGCGCCAGGGTGCCGTCTGCCAGGTTCACACGGTAAATGTCCGGCTTGCCGCTCTGGTCAGATACGAAATACACTCCGCGGCCATCCGCCGTCCATTGCGGGTTGGTGTGCCTGCCATCGCGGAAGGCACGCAAAGGCTGTGCATCGCCTGTCGTAGGATCCATCAGCGCAAGCTGATAATTCCCGAACGACAACATTTCCAGATTGCTGGAAAAACGATCCGTCACGAAAGCAATGCGGCTGCCATCCGGCGACCATGCCGGTTGCAGGTCCGCGAACAAATCATCCGTCAGGCGGCGCAACTGCCTGGACTTGACGTCAACAACAAACAAGTCCGTAACCCCGCCGCTGTTCGCCGAAAATGCCACAAACTGCCCGTCCGGCGACCACGTGGGATTGTAGATTTCTCCAATGTCATCAAAACGAATCTCGGCAACCGTATCGCCGTTGGCAACGTTCACTATCATCAGCTCCGGCTTGCCGCCGCTGATAGTGCCATAGGCAAACTGCGTGCCATCCTGGCTCCACGCTCCCGCGGAGTTGATGAACTGCAGCGACTCCACGTGAGGGTCAGTAGCTGTCTTGGTCAGCCGCCGCCTGATCTCGCCCGTTTCTGCATCCGCGATAAACAGGTCAATGGAGAACAACCCACGGGAGCTGAAAAACGCCACCTGCTTGCCGTCCGGGCTGAGCGAAGGGCTTACGTTGACGCTGCCACCGTTCTTTTCCCTCGATATCAATACCTTCGCCTCTCCCGATGGAGGCGATGAAACCCGCAGCACCGGCTCATAGTGCTGCCGTAGCGCATCGTGCCACTGATCGGAAATCACCTCGACATCCGTCTTCAGCACGCTTTGAATCGCTCCCTCCGCGCTCCGCGCGCGCCTGGAAGCACGCAACATCTGCCCCACAACCTGGTCGCCATAGCGTCCGGCTACGTACGACCAGAACGCCTGCCCCCACCGGTAAGGAAAATACTTGGGATTATTCAGGTCCTTAATCTTGGGGAGGTCGTTGCGGACCACCGCGTCCCGCATCCACATTGCAGTATTGGAATCCACCGGCCCCAGCGAAAGGTACTCCGCCATTCCTTCCACAAACCACAGCGGCATGTTGCTCACTTCGGGAGCGACGCCTGGCCCGGCGGTCACATCGTACTGGTAGGCATGAACCAGTTCGTGCCCGAGTACATGATCGGTTTCCGCCAGCGGCCCGGCCATGGGCATCACTATGCGCCGGCGTAATGCCTCGGTCACGCCACCGGTGCCTTCGCCTAGATCGCCCGGAAGCACCGTGGTAGAGCGGAAGTCCTGGCTATCGGCATAGAGGATGAGCGGCTGGCGCCCGGAAAGCTCCCACTCCAGCACATTGGTCAGCCGGGCATACCACCGCTCTGCCATGCGGCCCGCCTGGCGGGCAGCTTCTTCTTCCTCAGGGTAGTAGTAGATATCGAAGTGTTCGGTCTTCAGCACCTTGAAGTCAAAGGTTTCATACCGAACTTTGTTCCGCCCAAAGTATTGCGCCTGTGCTGATCCGCAAAAGACCAAGATCAAAAACAAGCCTGCAAACAGTTTCTGGTTCAGCGAACAGATTGTCGTTCTCATAGTCACCGTCGCAAATTCGACTTTGTGACGTCTTGCCGGGAAATAATACAAAATTGTCAGCCGGAAATCACCGAGACGTCCCAGCGTACTCAGATGAACCCGGGCAATCCTCGCGTTGTCAGGCTGCCTTTTCTCCTTCTCCCTTGGCTTCGGGGTGGCCGCGATTGGCTGCGGCATGTTCGATTTCGGCGTTGACCTCAGCCCCCAGCAAAAACGCGAGTCCCGTAATGTAAAACCACATCAACAAAATGATGGCAGCTCCCAGCGATCCATAGGTTGCGCTGAAGTTGCCGAAATACTGCAGGTACACTCGCAGCCCAAACGATGCCACCACCCACAGCAAAACTCCTATCAACGACCCTGGCGTAATCCAGTACCAGTGCTGCTCCTTCAGATCCGGGCCGTAGTAATACACCAGCGCGAACGCCAAGCTGACAAACAGGACCGCCACCGGCCACTGCGCCACCTTCCAGAGCACCTGCACCGCCGTGCTCAGCCCAACAGTCCCGCCGACCCATTCCACGATCGGCCCGCCGAATACAAATACTGTGAGCGCCGAGACCACCAGCACCGCCAGAGCCAGCGTAAGGAGCACAGCTATTCCGCGCGTCTTCCACAACGGCCTCGACTCACGCACCCCATAGGCGATGTTGCAGACGTGCATCATCACCGCCGTGCCGCTGGCGGCGGTCCAAAGCGCCAGCACGATGCCTAAGGTCAGCTTGCCGCCGCCGCTTTGCTGGGTAATCTCCTCCATAGTGCGGGAAATCAGGCTATAGGCATCGGCAGGCACCACGCGCTGCAGGGAATCCATTAGCAACCGGGTCATATCGGAGCCTCGCGCCGCCAATATTCCCAGCAAAGTCGTCAGCACCAGAAAGAGCGGAAAAATCGAAAACAGCCAGCCGTACGCGAGTTCCGAGGCACGGCCCAGCACGTCGTCTTCATCCATTTGCTTCCACACGCGGGCCGTAAGCTGGCGCGGAGTAAGCCCACCCAGCTTCCAGAGTGAGATGACCTGCTGCTTGGTCGTAAGCCTGGATTCCACCCGTTCGCTCACCGCTCCTCCGAAATGCCGATTTCCCAGTGCTTGGATGGACTCGCCCCACGCAAGCGATGCTCCGGAATCCAACATAGCTTCGTCAGTGACACTCGTCACGCCCGCAGAGCTTGGTTTCCCGTTCGTCGTTCGTCAGCTTGCTTTCTGCAGCGTTCGCATTGACAATCGCGGTAGTGAACGACCCCGACGCCAACTCCGCCCGCTTCTTCAGTCGCGGCGCCATCGTGCTGGTTACCCTCAACAATCCCCGGGAGAAATTCTGGGGTGCCATTCTCGACCTCACTTCGGCAGGACTGAGCGTGCGCGGCATCGACCTGAACTCCTTTGACGACTTCACCCAAATGGTGCGTTCCGGCGACTCCATCACTCCCGGAGCCATGTTCTTTCCCATGCACCGGGTTGAGCGCATGGAACTTGACCTGCCAAACGGCTCCATCCCGTCGATTTGTGATCGCTTTTTTGAGAAGACGGGGCAGAATGCCGCCAGCGCCCTGGCCTGGCCGGAAGCCGCCCCATCGAAACAACTGCCGCGTCGCACGTCGGAAAGCGAGTCGCGGTGATCCGTCAGCTTCTTACAGCTCCCAACCAACTCACCCTGCTGCGGCTGCTGTTCGTGCCGTTTATCCTCATCAAAATTCTGGACGGCAGTTACGGCTGGGCCTTGGGCTTGCTGGTTGCCGCCGGCCTCAGCGATGTGCTCGACGGACAACTTGCCCGTCGCCTCCACCAGCAGACTATGCTGGGCCAGTATCTTGATCCCATCGCGGACAAGCTTCTGCTGAGTTCGTTATTTCTGGTGCTCTCCTTCGTGGAGCAGATTCCCTGGACCTACACCGTGCTGGTCTTCAGCCGCGATATTTGCATTCTGCTGACCGCCGCCCTGCTCTACATGATCGTTGGCCTGCGTGATTTTCGCCCCAGCATCTTCGGCAAGGCCAACACGGTCGCTCAGGTAAGTACCGTTTTTTTTGTTCTCCTGCACGCAATCGATGCTTCTGCGTGGATCGCTTTTTTCCGCCGTGCGGGCCTTTATGCCACCTTCGTGTTCACGCTTCTTTCCGGCGTGCACTACGTTTTTCTTGTGGAGCAGCGATTGCGCAGCCTGGATTCCAAGGGTGATTCCAAGATCAGGAAGACCTCGTCTTCCAGCGCGCGTCAGGAAGAGATCCAAAAACCGCGGTCATCGGGAACCACACGGAGGTAATCTCTTCTCCATTGACCACTTTTTCCCGCGCCCCCTAGAATCAACTCTTCGACTCGGAATCGGAATTGCCTCTCAAAGAGAGACACAGAAGCATCGGACCACGCATCGCCTGTAAACGTCACTAAAGCCGACACTAACTATGCCGCCGCGTTTCCATAACACCCTTGCTGGTAAGGTCGAGCCGTTCCAGCCCCTCGACGACAACCAGGTTCGCATGTACGCCTGCGGCCCCACGGTGTACGACTACGGACACATCGGCAACTTCCGTACCTTCGTCGTGGTGGATACCATGCGCCGGTTCCTGCGCCAGAGCGGATACCAGGTGCGAGATGTCATCAACATTACCGACGTGGATGACAAGATCATTCAGCGGGCCGCCGCAGCCGGCAAGGAGATCTGCGACTATACGCGCAAATTTGAGCAGGCATTTCTGGACGATTCAGCATTCCTGAACATCGAGCCGCCCGGAACCATTGTGCGCGCCACCCAGCACATCGACGACATGGCGCGCTTCATCGCTGCGCTGGTTGAAAAAGGGCACGCCTACCGCACCGAGGATGGTTCGTACTATTTCCGCGTCGCCAGTTTTCCCGGCTACGGCAAGCTCTCGAAGAAAGACTTTGCCGGCATGGAAGACGGCGCCCGTGTGGATGTGGATGAGTACGACAAAGAAACTGCCCGCGACTTCGCTCTATGGAAGGCGCCCAAGCCCGGTGAAGCCTATTGGGATACCTGTATCGGCCGCGGACGCCCCGGCTGGCACATCGAGTGCTCCACCATGGCCATGAAGTACCTGGGCGAGACCTTCGACATGCACCTTGGCGGCGAGGACCTCATTTTCCCTCATCATGAAAATGAAATCGCCCAGTCCGAGGCGCTTACCGGAAAGCCTTTCGCGCGCTTCTGGATCCACTCCAGCTTCCTGCTGGTGGAAGGCGAGAAGATGTCCAAGAGCCTGGGCAACTTCTATACCGTGCGCGACTTGATTCTGAAGGGGCACAAGCCATCAGCCATTCGCTATCAGTTGGCATCCGCTTCTTACCGGCAGCAACTGAACTTCACTTTGGATGGACTTAAGGGCGCTGCGCAATCGGTGGAAAGACTGCGCAACTTCAAGCTTCGCCTGGAGTCCGGCACCTTCCCCGCCGGTGATGCCACCTTTGCGCCCGAGTTGGCAGAGCGCACCGTTAAGCGCATGATGGAATCTCTCGCCGACGACCTCAATGCCAACGGCGCTCTGGCAGCAATTTTCGATCTTGTTCGCGAAGTCAATACTGCAGCTGACTCCGGCGCACTCACACAGGCTGACGTTCCGTCCCTGCTCAAGGCACTGGAGACTTTTGACGCACTCTTCCCGGTAATTAAGGACGATGATTCTGAAAAGATTCAGCGCGTCGTGGAATGGGCCAAAGCGGAAAATCGTACTCAGGATATCAGCCCGGAAACTCTTGAGATGTCCCGCGCCGCCACGATGCCCGATCATAAAGTGGAAGCCCTGATCGCCGAGCGCCAAGCCGCGCGCAAATCCAAAGATTTCGCACGCTCCGACCAGATTCGCGACGAACTCGCCGCCGCCGGCATTCTGGTGGAAGACTCCAAAGATGGCGTGAGGTGGAGAAGGAAGTAAACTCAACCGAATCGAGATCCTGCGTTGATGTCCTTGCAAAAATAAGCCCGGCCGAGAGGCCGGGCATTAAGCTAAGCAAGAAATTCTCCTAATTCCCTACCGAAAAACTCGCCACCTCAATATCGGAATTGTGGGTCACGCGGATGCCGGCAATCCCATCCGTGGACTCCAGTTTCCCTGCCCCCACGATCTCATCTTTGTTGAATCCTGCCACGACTTTGCCATTGATCGAGCACTCAGCGCGGCCACCCTTCACGGTCCATGCCACTTCCTGGGTCACGGGAGCTTCCGGCCCCGCGGCCTTGTTCACGGCTTCGTTCGGCTGCCGCTTAATCAGCGTGGAAACGGTGCCATCACCGAATTGGCGCACCAGGAAGGTGCCGTCACGATAGGCTACGCAGTAGAGCTGGTCAAACTGGTCGGAATCCAGATTGCTTCCGCCAATGAACACTCCGTACGGATGCGGATGGTTGTAGGTCTGCTTGGCTTCTTTGAACGTCGCTTTTACGGTGTAGTCGCCCTTCGCCATGTTCGTGGGATTCCAGTAGCTCCCCGCAGGACCGGTCGTGATCAAAAATCCGCTGCCCTGTTTTTCGAACTTGGAATCAGCGAGCTTCATTCCCTTCTGGGCGGCAGCAGCGTCGATTCTTCCCTGCCATCCGGGAGCGGTAATACCGCCGCCGGCAACTGAGCGGTCAGCATCCTGGGCAAACTGCAACGACGGCAGGAGCAAAGCCAGGACTGTGACGGTGACAATAACTGAAGCGCGGGGGAAACGCATGGTATGTCCTCCTCTGGACAATCGCGAGCGCAATTCTACTACTCCCGAAGCGCGAGGGCGATGCCTGGCTTTTCTTCAGCCGGTGCTCTCCACCGCCGGAAGCTCCAGCGGCTTTTCCACTTCTCCGCCTTTTGTGCGGACTTTCACCTTCGCTGTCGTGGTCAGTGCCACGGAGCCTGCCACGATAGCGGTGCCTGCCAGCACGTACCCATCTACACGCTCGTTCAGGATCAGCCATCCAAGAAACACCGCGACCACCGGATTCACATAGGCATACGTCGCCACCTTGGATGTAGGAACGTGCTGCAGCAGCCAGATATACGCGCTGAAGCCCACCAGCGATCCGAACGTAATCAGGTAAGCGATAGCGGCGATTCCCTCAAAGGCCCAATTGGAATGCGCAAACCTGCTGAACGCCACTCCTAAAGCCAGATTGATCACCCCGGCGAAGAGCATCTGCCAGGCACTCGCGGAAAATGGGTCCAGACGCACCTTCCACTCGCGGGAAAGCACCGATCCGATCGCAAAACTCAAAGATCCAAGCAACAATGAAAAGCTTGCTCCCAGTTCACGCCATCCCACGCCCGTAGCCGCTGTAAGCTTGGGCCACAGCAGCACCACGATTCCCGCCAAACCCAACGGCAGACCGATGGTTCCCCGCCACGTCATACGCTCATTGCGAAGAATCCATGTCTCGATCATCAGGAACCACAACGGAGTGACGGAAACAATAAGGGCTGCCAGTCCGGTGGGAATTACCTCTTCTGCGTAAGCCAGAATCAGATTGGCAATGCACAGCAGCAGTACTCCAATCACTACCAGCCGCACGGCTTCACCACGGCTGATGCGAAGCCGCCGCCCGCTCCACCAGCACCACGCCATCATCAGCAGTCCCGCGATGGTAAAGCGGGTTCCGGCCATGACTTCCGGAGCGACATATCGGATGGCAATGCCGATTCCCAGATACGTCGATCCCCAAAAGAAATAAACCAGGAGGAACGCAAGAACGATCTTGGATCGGGAAGGCTGCGGCATGTGCTTCCATCCAATGTAGCAAAGCCTCTTTTCTCCCGCTGGGAAGCATCCTAAGAGCAGAACCCCAGGCCCTGTACTGTAGAAATCTTTTGCAGCGGACCGGCCAGGAGCAGAATCC
>JBFXAV010000077.1:0-8389 GCA_050183935.1 Candidatus Korobacteraceae bacterium
TTTTTACCCCAGAGTTCAGAGATGAAGAAAACAATGTTTTCGGGAAGGCGACGGAAGTGTTAATGACGAGAAGTATGCCCAGCCGCTACATGCCGTCGTAGTTGGGCCCACCGCCGCCTTCGGGAGGAACCCAGGTGATGATTTCGTAGGGGTCCATGATGTCGCAGGTCTTGCAATGCACGCAATTGGATGGATTCAGGTGGATCTGCTTTCCAGAGGCATCTTCCGCATCCACCATTTCGTAGACGTTGGCAGGACAGAAGTGCTGGCAGGGGTTGCCGTACTCGGCTCCGCAGCGGGTATTGCAGATGTTGGTGTCGTGGATTACCAGATGCGAGGGCTGGTCCTCCTCGTGCCTGGTACCGGAGTGATAAAGATCGGTGAGCTTGTCGAACATGACTTGGCCATCGCCGCGTGCAGGGCCAATCAGGTGCGCACGCGCGCCGCCATCCCCGGGCAACTGCGCCAGCTTGCGCAGTCGGCGGTGCCCGGCCTGCGAAGAGTAGCGGGCATGTAACCCTCGACCTCCGGTGATCTGCTGGAGGGCCGCATGCGCGATGCCTTGCCAGAAGCCATGCTCGAACCCCTGGTGGAAGTTGCGCACTTTCCAGAGTTCCTCGCGAATCCAGCTCTTTTCGACGCGTTCGGGGTAGCCTTGCAGCACGCTCGCAGAAAAATTTGCCTGGCGCATAGCATCGAATGCGGTTTCCGCCGCCAGCATTCCGCTCTTGATCGCGAGATGAATTCCCTTAAGCCGCTGGGAGTTCAGCAGGCCCGCTGAGTCTCCTATGATCATCCATCCGTCTCCCGCCAGAGGCGGCATGGCGAACCAGCCTCCGTAGGGCAAAGACTTGGCGCCATAACGGATCATTCGTCCGCCTTGCAACAGACCGCGCGTGAAAGGATGGGACTTGAACTGCTGGAGCACCCGCTGGGGATCAAGCCGCGGGTCGGCATAGTCCAGGCCGGTTACAAATCCGAGCGAAACTACGTTGTCCTTACCACCATAGATCCACGCACCGCCGTACTCCTGCGAGGTGAGCGGCCAACCCATGGTATAGATCACCTCGCCAGGAGCAATGCGTCCGGAAGGAACTTCCCAGAGTTCCTTCACGCCTACGCCGTAAGTCTGGGGATTTCGGTCGCGGTCGAGCTGGAAGCGTCCCACGAGCTGCTTGGTGAGAGAGCCACGCGGGCCCTCCGCAAGAATCGTGACTTTCGCGCGAAGGTCGTATCCCGGCTCGAAGTTGCCCTTAGGCTCTCCAGCCTTGTCCACGCCTTTGTCATCGGTTCGGACTGCCACGACGGCGTCGTTCTCAATCAGCAGCTCGGAGCCTGCAAACCCGGTGAAGATCGTGATTCCCGCCTCCTCTACTTTGCTCCCGAGCCACTTAATAAACCGGTTCAGGGACATCACATAGTTGCCGTGGTCGCGCAGCGGAGGCGGGGTGATCGGCAGCTTGAACTTTCCTCCGCGAGTCAGGAAGTACACCGCTTCCTTCGTGACCTGCGCTTCAAGGGGAGCTTCTTTTTCGAAGCCTGGAAGCAGTTCGCGCATGGAGCGCGGATCGAGCAATGCCCCGGAGAGGCAATGCTGGCCCACTTCACGGGCCTTTTCCAGAACGTAAATGTTTTCCTTGGAGATTGGCTGGTAAGAAATGCCTTCGTTCTGAATTTCGGCATTGTGCTCGTCAATGAGCTGGCTCAACCGCAACGCACATGCCAAGCCGGCGGGGCCGGCGCCTACGATCACCACGTCCGCTTCCATCTGCGGACGCTCGATTCCTGCAACCGGCTTGCGGAAGACGATCATGATTCAATTATGCTCTGGTTCTGGAATACCCAGATCGCGGCAGATAATGCGAGCAAGATGTTTTTTGATTTCTCGGTGACGAGGCACCGCACTGAGCCGGTCACGTGATGGATTTGAATAAATCGAGTGCCTGCCTCCTTCGCGAACCAGACGGCAGCCGTAGGATTCCATGTGACGAATCAGGTCAAGTCGCTTCATGAATGAAGGGTAGTCAGCAGCGACGAAAAGAGGTTGTTCGTTTTGCGCTTTTTGTGCGTTTTTTTACGCTGCCGAAATCGTGATCTTTTCGCGCAACACTTTGATTCCCGTTACCTGTTCTCCCAAAAGTGCTCTTCGCGCCTCCAGCAATTCGGCAATGGCATCCCGCAAGTTTTCCCGAGCTTCGTCCAGGGTTTCTCCCTGCGTATTCGCCCCAGGAAGTTCCTCCACATACGCCACGTAGCCACCACCTTCAGAAGAAGGAATTTCCTCGAATACCGCCGTGAACGTAAGCTCCATAGTTTCAGCCTTTTGCCTAATGAAAAATTCGATACCAGTATAGCTAGTTTCCAAGGCTACATACTACCCTTCAGCTTCTTGATTTCCTCAATCAGCGGGGGCACTACGTCGAACAGATTGGCGGCCACCCCGAAATCCGCAATCTCGAAGATCGGGGCTTCGGAATCCTTGTTGATCGCCACCACTGCACGAGCGCCTTTCATCCCCACAATGTGCTGAATCGCTCCGCTGATGCCCAGCGCGAGGTAAAGCTTGGGCGCGACTGTCTGTCCCGAAGAACCAATCTGCCGGTCCATGGGCAGCCACCCGGAGTCGCAGATGGGGCGCGATGCTCCGATTTCACCGCCCAGCGTATCCGCAAGCTGGCGGGCAAGATCGATGTTCTTCTGCTCTTTGATGCCACGGCCCACGGCAACAATGATCTCTGCCTGACTCAGATCAACAGCCTGTTTGGCCTCCTTAAACGGCGCCTCAGGACGGACGCGAATGGCAGACTCCGGAATCTCTACGGGCACAGTTTTCACCGGCGACGCGGAGGCAGCCGCTTCGGCCTGATCGCCGCGAAACGCCCCATTCTGGAAGGTAACGAACCAAGGAGCATCCCCCGCAAAGCTCACATCAGCAGCAAATTTTCCTTGAAACATCTGCCGCTGGAAAACCAGCTTCTCGCCATTCTTCCGATAGTTGGTGGCATCGCTGATGAGCGAGCGCTGGAGCACCGTTGAAAGCCTCGGAGCAAAATCCCGCACCTGGTAGGTATGCGGCATCAACACCAAGCGCGGTTGCACCTTGGCAATCAGTTCCTTCAGAGCGGCTACATAGCCGTCCGAAGTGTAGGAAGCCAGCCGGGGAGACTCCACGGCATAAACCTTGGAAAGCTTTTTGGCTGCGAGTTCCGAAGCAGCTTCGGCAACGTTGTTGCCAGCGATGGCGGCTTCCACGCTCCAGCCGGTTTCGCGGGCAATTCCCTGTGCGGCCGCGATGGTTTCAAAAGAGACTCGGTTCAGTTTGCCTTCACGCTGCTCGGCTACCACCAGGATGCTATCGGGCATGAACCTTCTTTCCTGTTCCAGGGGTCAATCTCTAATAATTTTCCCTGAACTATCCGTCCCAGCTATGCCGCACGGGGATGATCCACCCTCGGACTCGGAGCATTTTCCACAGCAGCGCTCGGGGCGATCGGTGTCGCCACGATTCTGCGTATTGCCCGACGCTCAAGCCGCGAGGCGTATCCGAAAAGCAGCAGGCCGAGGAAACCTTGTGCAAACGCCCATACTGTCCAAAAACTCCATCCGGCTTGTATGTCATTCGGCACAAAAATCAGGAGCAACGCGTCTATCACAAGCACCGTCCACGCCACAGCCCTGATCGTTATTACCAGTTCTTCCTCTTGCAGGGTAATCTCCGGAATTCCGGGAGTCACTGTTGAGCCTGCCATACATCACCTCCGCCAATAACCAGAGATGGCTTGCAGACTTCCCCTGCAACCCGCGTTCAGACCACGCGTACCTCGTCACGCAATTTTTGAGCCAGTTTTTTGGCTACCTCAGCGGGGGAGCCTTCCAGCATCTCCGTTTTTTTGGTCTTCTCAGGGATATAGAGGCGCTCGATCGTCTGAAGGTTGGAACCCAGGCCTGCCTGCACGTCCGCCAGGGTAACCTTCCGCAGTGGCTTGTTCTTGGCCTGCTTGATGCCAATCAGGGTTGCGTAACGCAACTTGTTGATTCCCGACTGAATGGTGAGCACCGTCGGCAAAGGCATCTCGACAAACTGAAAGTATCCCGCCTCCAGCTCCCGTTTTACGCGGATCCCTGTTTCACTTTTCTCTATCTGCATGATGATGGTGGCGTGTGGCCAGCCCAGCAGCTCCGCCAGAATTACGCCGGTCTGGGCAAAGCCGTAGTCGTCGGACTGAAGTCCGGTGAAAATCAAGTCGAATTGTTCTTCTTTGATTGAAGCTGCTAAAGCACGCGCGGCGTTGTAGGGGTCGAAATTTACGAAGGCAGAATCTTCCAGGTGGATGGCGCGGTCGGCGCCCTTAGCCAGGGCTTCGCGCAAAACTTGCTGTGCCCGCGCCGGACCGGCGGTAATTACGACCACTTCTCCGCCGTGCTTTTCTTTCTGGCGCAGGGCCTCTTCGAGCGCATAAGCATCGGGCTCGTTGACTTCGTAGGAGACACCCTCCCGAATCCAGGTAGCGCCTTCATTCAGCTTCAGCGGCGCGTCTTTCTGCGGAACCTGCTTCAGGCAGACCAGAATCTTCAACCCGCACCCCCGGTGATTACACCTTTACTTCGGCGCGAACCGTGGATACAGGCTCCGGACGGCCCACACTGTGATAGATGAATCCATAGGCAGCCATTGTTGCCGGGTCCAGCAGATTCCGTCCATCCAAAATGATGGGATACGCCAGCGCGTTGCGCAGTTGCGCCCAATCGAGCGCCGCGAATTCAGGCCATTCCGTAAGCACCAGCAGAGCATCGGCGCCTTGCGCGGCCTCATAAGGGGAGTCTGCAAAGGAAACGCCGGTGGTGGGCAGGACTTCACGCGCCCGTTCCATGGCAGCGGGATCATAGGCCTGAATCTCGCATCCTTCGCGATGCAACAACTTCACAATCGCAATCGCCGGGGACTCACGAACGTCATCGGTACCACCCTTAAATGCCAGGCCAAGCACAGCAATACGCTTGCCGCGCAGCGTCCACAGGGCACTGCGGACCTTACGGACAAATCGCTGACGCTGCTCCTCGTTGATGCGCATGACCTCGCGCAGCAGACCGAAGTTGTAGCCGCACTCGCGCGCCACGGCGTCGAACGCCAGCAAGTCTTTCGGGAAGCAGGAGCCTCCGTAACCAATTCCCGGGTTCAAAAAGCGCGGCCCAATGCGGGAATCCGAGCCAATACCCTGGCAGACCTGACGCACGTCCGCGCCGACCGATTCGCACAGGTTCGACACTGCATTGATAAAGGAGATCTTCATCGCGAGATAAGCGTTGGAAGCGTGCTTGATCAGCTCCGCGCTCTTGGTGTTGGTAGAAATCAGCGGCGCGGGAGTGGCAGCACTCTCCGGCCCCGGCACGATATTGGGCTTGCTGTAGTAGCTTCCGTCCGTGAGCGGCTTGTAGATTTCGCGCAGAACTGCGGCGCTGCGTTCGTTGTCGGCGCCGATCACAATACGGTCGGGATACAGAAAGTCCCGCACAGCCGTACCTTCGCGCAGGAATTCGGGATTCGACGCGACATCAAAGGATTCCGGAGGAATCCCTTTCAGCAGCATGATCTTGCGAATCCACTCGCTGGTAAACACCGGAACGGTGCTCTTCTCCACGATCACCTTGTAGCCATCAATGGCCTCGGCGATTTCGCGGGATACCAGCTCTACATAGGAAAGATCCGCCTCGCCAGCATCCGTTGGAGGTGTGCCAACGGCGATAAAAACTGCTTTGCTGGCACGCACGGCATCCTTCAGCGATCCGGAAAATGTGATGCGACGGCCGCGATGGCGAGCCAGCAGTTCAGGAAGAAACTGCTCGTGGATCGGCACCTCTCCCAACTCCAACTGGCGGAGCTTGGCCGCATCGTTGTCGACGCAAATCACGTCATGGTCCAGTTCGGCGAAACAAGCTGCCGCGACCAAACCCACATATCCAGAACCAATTACCGCCAATCGCATATTGATTGCTCGACACCGGCCCGGCTGGAGCCTCGCACCGGCCATAGTTACAACAAGGTACTAACATTACCATCCGGCAGTTCTCGATGCTCAGGAGAAATCTCTGGGTTTGGACTCTTTAGTACCTAGCCAGGCCGGCCAGGTTACGCAGTTCCTACCGACTGGGCCCGGACGCCAGGCATCTGGGCAAGAACATGCGGATCGGAAATCGCCTCGGCGTCCCGCACTCGCTGCTCCAGTACCCGTCGCAGGCAGACTTGTAGCGCGCGAACAAATTCCCCGTCGAGCAGGTTGACATCCACTTTAAGCGGACGGTGGTAGCGGCGGCGCAGCAGACGCAGCGTTCCCTCCGCGCCAGCCCCGGAGAGATCCATGGAAATGGCCCACACTGCCTGCGCAGTCTCGCCACCCTTGTCCCAGCGGAAGCTGAATGTATGCGGGCCTGCAGCCCCTGGGTAAAACCGGTCGGCAAGCAGGCCGTAACGAAGCTCAAATCCGTCGAAATCATTCCCTTCAAAGATGCTCATCAGGACAGACTGGAACTGTTCCAGGTCATGGCAATCGGCGAGCTTTTCCATGCCGCGCCGGATGGCGAGATTGTTGATGATGACCTGCTTCTGCTCGATGGTGCGCTGCGCAACCCGCCGAAGCTCAAAGAACTCGTGATATCCCAAGTGCTGCACGCCAAGCCAAAGAATCCCGCCCAGTACAACGATCACCAGAGCTACCGGGCCCCCACCGGGCAGCAGCAGAACCAGGCTCATCAGACCGAACACTGCGGAAACGCCGTAGAGCACGAAAGCCACCTGACGTTGCGAAAGTCCAAGGTTCAGCAGCTTGTGGTGAATATGCTCGCGATCCGCGGTGAAAATAGGTTTCCCGCTGAGGAAACGTCGCATGACCGAGAGCATTGTCTCCAGGATCGGAAGGCCGCAGGAGACCACTGGAATGGCCACCGCAACCATGGTGGGCGATTTCTGCCCGTGCAGGGCAATCGCACCCAGCATAAAACCCACCAGCAGGCTGCCGGAGTCACCAAGGAAGATGGTTGCTGGATTGAAGTTGAAGCGTAGGAAGCCCAGCAGCGCGCCGGAAAGCACAGCGGTCACCACCAGCCCAGGCCCATTCGTGTTCAGCATGGATGCTATGAACACAACCACGGTGGAGAAGAGAGCCGAGCCGGCAGCCAGACCGTCCACTCCATCGATCAGGTTGAATGCGTTGGTGATCCAGAGAATCCAGAAGACCGTAAGGGCAAGCGAGATGATCCAGCCGAAGTCAGTCTTGCCAAAAAGAATCGGCAAATTCACGATGCGGAAGCCGGCCAGATACACCAGCACCGCCACCGCCCCCTGAACGGCAAATTTGGTATAGGGCCCCACCCCCCGCATGTCGTCATAGAGGCCTAATAAGAAAATCGGCGTGGCGGCCAGAAAGATGATCAGCAGGTCATACCAGTCCACCACGACAGGCAACGGCCAGAATTGAGAGATCAGATAGAGGACCGCGCCCGTGGTGGCAATCGAGACATAAATCGCTACGCCGCCGATACGCGGAACCGCGGCAGTATGGATGTGCCGGAGCGACGCCGGAAGCGTGACCATGCCGGACGCAACCGCACGGTCTCGCACTACCCACGTCAAAACAAACGCGAGCACCAGAGCTGTGGCAAAACAAAATATGGAAACAAAAAACACGCCACCTCGCTACTAGCCAGAACAGGGACCGGCTCCAATGGAGCCGAGTTTACGGCGGAACTTCCCTCCTATCGAGTAACTGTCTTGGTATCTCCCAGACAGACGGGACAGCCAGGAACGAATGCTACCGCCGCCGTACCAGGGCGGATTGCAAGACATTTACCATTTCAGGAATGAGGCGGCTAGCGCCAAACCCTTGCAGCACGCGCGCAGGATACTCCGCGCGTCCGCCATGTTGTGACGCCGATCGTATATGGCGGATGACCGTGTCGCAGTCGCCGTGTGCAGCCTGGTAAAAGCCACTGCCTCTGATTTCTCCTCCAATATCCGTGATATGGCTCTCCGGGGGGCCGATGTAGAGCAGTGGCGCCCCGATGGTCAAAATGTTGTAGATCTTACAGGGATGCACGATGCCGCAGAACTCCTCGCCCATCACCGCAACGTGCAGGTCGGCAGCGGATAGCGATCCGGCCAGGTCCTCCAGCGGCTGATACGGTAAAACCCTTATGTTGGGCGCAGGCTGCTCACGCAGCTTGCGGTGCTCGCTGCCTCCTCCTACGAAGCAAAATACAATTTCGGGCGAGTCCTCAAGCTGCCTGGCGGCGCGCACCAGTGTTTCCAGCGGATGACACGGGCTGTGGTTTCCCGAGTACATCACCACGAATTTGTTTTCGAGGTTGTGACGGCGGCGAAACGCATCTCTTCCAT
>JBFXAV010000078.1:0-8298 GCA_050183935.1 Candidatus Korobacteraceae bacterium
CGGAGATTGCAACCACGCTGGCTCCGGGCATTACCGTGACCCGCACCTCCGAGGAAGCGCTGCGTGGGGCCGATGTAGTGGTTGTGCTGCGCATCCAGAAGGAGCGGCTGGCTGGAAAGAAGCTGAGCTTTGAGGACTACATTGCGCGCTTCCAGCTCACGCCGGAGCGCATGCGGATGGCGCATAAAGATGCCATCCTGATGCACCCAGGCCCGGTGATTCGCGGCGTGGAGATCAACGGCAGTTTGCCGGACTATCCGCAATCGGTAATCCTGGATCAGGTACGCAACGGCGTGCCGCTGCGCATGGCAATTCTGGCTCGGGCGCTGGGAGTAAGGTAAAAGAGCTCATGGCAACAGGGAAGACACAACACGCCGCCGAGAGTGCCCCGTCGCTGTTGATTCGCGGTGGACGGCTGATCGATCCCGTCAGCGGCATTGATGCGGAGATGGACATACTGCTGCGCGACGGCCGGGTAGCGGAGGTCGCGCCCAGCGGCAAGATTCGCGGCAACGCGGAAGAGACATTTGACGCGCGCAAGCTGGTGGTGACGCCCGGCCTGATTGATCTGCACGTCCACTTGCGCGAGCCGGGGCAGGCGCACAAGGAAACCATCGCCACCGGCACGGCGGCGGCGGCCATGGGTGGATTCACCAGCGTGTGCGCCATGCCGAATACCACTCCGGTGAACGACTCCCCGGAGATCACGGCATGGATGCAGGAGCCAGCGCGCGGCGCGGTGGTGAACGTATTTCCCATTGCCGCAGCAACGCGAAAAAGCCATGGCGAGGAGCTGACGGATTTCGCTGCACTGCAACGTGCGGGAGCGGTTGGCTTCACGGATGATGGGCGACCCATTCTTCACGACGACATCATGCGGCGGGCTTTGATGGAGGCCAAGCGCCTGGATGTTCCGATCATCCAGCACGCGGAGGACACCACCCTAACCGGCGGCTGCAGCATGCACGAAGGCGCAAACGCGTTTCGCCTGGGACTGCGCGGAATGCCGGCGGAAGCTGAGAGCCGCGTGGTGGAGCGGGACATTGAACTGGCGCGCGAGACTGGCGCGCGGGTCCACGTGGCGCACCTTTCCACGGCGGCCGCTCTCAAGGCAGTGAGGCAGGGAAAACGCGAACGGGTGCGCGTGACCTGCGAGGTCACACCGCACCACTTCACGCTTACCGATGACGATATACGCAACTATGACACGCGCTACAAGATGAACCCGCCTTTGCGCTCAGCGTCCGACGTGGAAGCGATTATCGCCGGGCTGGGGGACGGGACGCTCGATGCCATCGCCACTGACCACGCTCCCCACGCCACGCACGAAAAGCTGGTGGAGTTTGACCGCGCTCCTTTCGGCATCACCGGCCTGGAAACCGCGCTGGCGCTGGCAATCACCCGCTTGCACCTGAAGCATGGAATCCCGTTGAAACGGATCGTGGAGTTATTGTCGAGCAGCCCGGCGCGCATTTTCGACCTGAATGGGCGCGGCACGCTCACCGCCGGTTCGTTTGCGGACGTTACGGTGTTCGACCCAAAAAAGCGCTGGATGTATGAGGCCTCTGCCTCTCCCTCACGCTCCCATAACATCCCGTTTGATGGCTGGCAGCTCACCGGCAAGGTGGTGGCGACGGTGGTGGGCGGACGGGTGGTCTACAGGAGCTAGCCGAACGTACCGGGCACAGCGTAGCATTCAAAAGTAGATACCGTAAGCCTGAGGCTGCATGCTGTTGTCTGTTTTTTTCTCGATCCCATGTTTATTGACGAAGCTCGAATCCGCGTAAAAGCCGGTGACGGAGGGAACGGTATTGTTGCCTTCCGCCGCGAGGCCTTTGTTCCGCGCGGAGGACCATCAGGAGGCGATGGCGGCAAGGGTGGCGACGTGATCATGGAGGCCAGCGAACGCCATAACACGCTGGTCCACTTTCGCTTTAACCCGGAGCACAAAGCCGAGCGCGGGCGCCATGGAGAAGGATCGAACCGGACGGGGCGGCAAGGCGAAGATGTTGTTCTGAAAGTGCCGGTCGGGACCATTTTGTACGACGAGGTAACTGGCGAAAAAGTTCATGACTTTTCGCGATCCGACGAACGCTTTGTGATTGCTCGCGGCGGACGTGGCGGTCGTGGCAACGCACGCTTTGCCACTGCTACGCATCAGGCTCCGCGCGAGTCCGAGCCAGGACGGCCGGGCGAGGAAAGAATGCTGCGGCTGGAGCTCAAGCTGCTGGCCGATGTGGGGCTGGTGGGTTACCCGAATGCCGGTAAGTCCACGCTGATCTCGCGTATCTCAGCGGCCAAGCCAAAGATTGCGGATTACCCGTTCACCACGCTCGAACCTAACCTGGGAGTGGTGATTGTGGGAGAGGAGCCGGACGCTATAAGCTTTGTGGCCGCCGATATTCCGGGGCTGATTGAAGGCGCATCGCACGGGGCAGGCCTGGGAGTGCAGTTCCTGCGCCACATTGAACGCACCCGGCTGCTGGTGCATCTGGTGGATGTGTCGGATGCCAGCGGACGTCCGGATCCGACTAAGGATTTTGAAGTGGTACAGGGCGAACTGGAGCAGTTCGGCGCAGGACTTGAAGAGAAGCTACAGATCGTGGTCGCTTCCAAGATCGACTCCGCCAATCCAGAGAAGCTGGCAAAGCTGAAGCGTTATAGTAAGAAGCACAAGCTTGAGTTCCACGCGATCTCCGCGGTTACCGGTGAGGGCGTGGAGGAGCTCAAGTGGGCCATGGCGAACAAGGTGGAAGAGATTCGCGACTCCGAACGTGCTGCGCCGGAGCATGCTGAAGCTGACCCGCCGCCGGACAGAACCAAGTGGCCAGGGTAGAATTCGCAGCAATTTGCTATTTAGAAATCGGTAATCCAACACCAGAAGCTTCCTCCCGATGAACGTCGCCATTTTTGGCGGAACCTTCGATCCCATTCATCGCGGCCATCTGGCTGTGGCCCAGGCTGCACAACGGCGCTTTCGGCTGGATTGCATTTACTTTGTGCCGGCGGACGTGCCTCCGCACAAGCAGGAGCGCACCGTAAGCTCGTTTTACCATCGCTACGCCATGGTGGCGCTGGCCACGGCGGGGCTTCCAGGACTGCTGCCTTCGCTGCTGGAGGCTCCGAGTTCGGCGGGCCTGCGGGCTCCCAGCTATTCGGTGGAAACGGTGCGCCGCATTCGGAGAACGCTTGCACAGAGGGACCGCTTATTTTTCCTGATTGGAATTGATGCGTTCCTGGAGATCGGCACCTGGCATAAGGCAGAGGCACTGCTGCAAGAGGTGGAATTCATTGTGGTCAGCCGCCCGGGCTTCGCATTGGGACAGATTATGCAGGCCCTTCCGGAGTCGCTGCGCGCGGAGACTTCGGTTTTGCGAGGGAAATCCAGCGAGTCCGGCGACGCAGGAGCAGCCAAGGGGCGAGTCGTGATTCACCTGCTGCCCGAGGTGCGGGAGAAGGTTTCCGCTACCCAGTTGCGCGTCGCCGCCGCGACCGGGAGATCGCTGGGGAAGTTGGTCCCGGAGCTGGTAGCCGACTACATCCGCAAAGCGCATCTATACCGAGATGAAAAGCAGGGGCAGGAGGCGGCGTCTAACCAGCGCAGTAAGGTGGTGAGTATCCGCAACCAGCGAAGTAACTCCAAGAGCTGAAGCTACCGTTCCGAATTGCTTGCTTCTGTGGAGCGCCTTCTGCACCATACGAACATCTGAAATCTCGAGGGTTCATGGCAAAAAGCTTGATGACGACACCGACGATGGCTGCGGCCAGCAGAGTAATCGACCAGGTAGCGGAGGCGGCCACCGCTTGCGAGGATAAGAAGGCCGAAGACATCCGCATTCTGGAACTCGACAAGGCGGCCGGTGGGTTCACGGATTATTTCATCATCTGTACGGGGAGCAATCCCCGACAGATTCAGGCAATTGCAGATGCCGTTCAGCAACGGCTGAAGCAGGAAGGCGTAACTCCGGCGCACACAGAAGGCTACCAGCAAGCAGATTGGGTCCTGCTGGATTATGTGGACTTTGTGCTGCATGTGTTTTCGGAGCGCTCCCGCAGTTTCTACAACCTGGAGCGGCTCTGGAAATCTGCGCGGCCGTTCAGCCTGGAAGAGATTCGCAAGGAGCAGCAGCGGAAGCCCACCCCTGGCCGCAAGCGCGCAACAACGAAGGACTCCGGCGAGCGTGCTTTAGCAGGCAGCGCTCGGAAGCGGGCGGCTACGGCTAAAAGCAGGTCAGCGGGCCCTGCCAAGAGTGCCTCCAAAAAGAAGCGGGCTCCGAAGGCGCGGCTGCGGCCCAAACCGGGGCGAAGTTAGCGGGGTACGTTCCCGCAGGACTCGTCGACCGTTTGACTTATGTCCCTGCTTACTGGCGGTGCGATCTGCACTTACGAAAGGCTTGCTCCCGACGGAGACTGCTGACGCAGCCGGGTCTATGTTCTAATTCCCTGATATGTCTTCTTTCGTAACATCCCCCTGGTCGAGCCCGGAGCGGCTGGCAGCGGTTGATCGCTACCGGCGGCAGTCGGCAGCCATGGGTCGCGCTGCTACGGACGTGATTGTGGAACTGGCCGCGGTGCGGCCGGGCATGAAGGTGCTCGACGTAGCCACCGGCACCGGCGAGCCGGCCATCAGCCTGGCTCCGCTCGCTGATCCGCTGGGAGAAGTGATCGGAATCGACACTGCACCAGGTCCCCTCGAAACCGCCCGCGAGCGTGCCTCCGAGCGGCGGCTGGTCAACATCCGCTTTCAGTATGCGGATGTGCATGCGCTCCCCTTTCCGGACGGAACCTTCGACGTAGTTACCTCGCGGCTGGGAATTATGTTTTTTTCCAAGCTAGGGCTGGCGCTGGACGAGATGCGGCGAGTGCTCTTCCCCGGCGGGCATATCGTGCTGATGGCCTGGGGAGGCCTGGACCAGTCTCACTATTTCAGCACCACGGTAGGGACCATTTTATCGGCACTACCCGGCCTGGCACTGCCTCCAGATGCCGCAGCAGTGGTTAAGTTCGCGGAGCCTGGAACGCTGTCGCAGGCGCTGCGCAAGGCCAGCTTTCGCGATGTACGCGAGCAGCTGCAACCCATACCGTGGATCTGGCCGGGAACGCCTGAGGAGCTGTGGGATTACTTCCAGGCTGCGGCCGTGCCTTTCCAGGGACTGATGAACCAGATCCCCACCAGCCGGCGCGCGGAGATTGACGCCAAGGTTCTGGCCGCAATCCACCGCCACTACGACGGCAAGCAGGTGAACTTTACTTCCCGGTTCGTTGTCGTCACCGCGGTGAAGTAAGAGTTGGGATTCGTGGGGCAACTACTTCCGGAGGCGCCGGTTCAGTGAAGCTGCGCATCGCGTGGATCGGCAAAACGCGGGACGCATCCATTCAGTCGCTGGGGTCGGACTATTTGGCCCGTATTGCACGCTACATTCCAGCTGAAGCTGTGGAGTTCGCCAGCGAAGCTGCGCTGCTCAAGCAGCTTGAGAAACCTCCTTCCCGGCCCTTTCTGGTGTTGCTCGATTCGCGCGGCAAGCAGCTCAGTTCCGAAGAACTGGCAGAGTTCCTGGGCGGACATCAGGACCGGGGGACACAGACCATGATGCTTGCGATCGGGCCTGCAAATGGATTCAGCGAAGCGGCACGCGCGGCGGCCAGCTTCCAGCTTTCCCTCGGCAAAATGACCTTCGCACATGAACTGGCGCGCGTGTTGTTGCTGGAGCAGGTCTACCGGGCACTCACGATTTTGAAGGGACACCCCTATCACTTAGGGCACTGAAGGTATTGTTTCGCGTTAAAGTATTGCCAGATCAGCCTTACGAAAAGCATGCGAAGACACACCCCTTTGCTTTGTGCGATCGTTGCGGCGGTCGCGATCCTGCACCCGACTCAGAGCGCAGGTCTTGCGATCGGCGCGGACAACGACCGCGATGGAATCGTGGATGAGCGCGAGCAGGAGCTGCTCCACCAATTTCAGCCCACTTTTCTCGTCAGCCGTACGGACTGTGCTACTCTCCCCGCCGAGTTCCTGGCGGGCTCCAGCGAGCCCCGAGTCCGCGCCCAGCAAGGGACGATTTACGGCCAGGTTTTTCCGCTCTCCACAAACGCAGACGGCAGCAAGTTCATTGAAATCCACTACTATCACCTGTGGGCGCGTGATTGTGGATTAGCCAGTCATTTTCTGGACGCTGAGCACGTTTCGGTGGTGGTCACGTCCGAGCCTCAACGTGCCTCCAGAGCCGTGGCATGGTATGCGGCTGCTCACGAAGGCACGCTTTGCGACAACAGCACAGGCGTGAAAGCTTCGGTGATCCAAGCTGAAGACAGCGGGGCAACGGTGTGGGTTTCGCATGGCAAGCACGCCTCTTTTTTCAGTGTGGCAAGTTGTAATGGAGGCTGCGGCCAGGATCAATGCAGGGATGCAGTGATGCTACCGAGTGGTGAGGCAGTGAATATTGGCGAAACGGAAGCACCTCTCAATGGAGCCGTGTGGACTGCTTCGCCCAACTGGCCGATGAAGGAGAAGATGCAGAGCGACTTTCCGGGACTCCTGTTGACCCGTCTGGCGAATTCTGATGGGGAAGTACGGATCGCGGGTTCGAAACGACGCGTACAGCCAGTGCTTTCGGCCGGGGGAACCTCCATCAACGCGATGGGAGCGGCTGACCTCCGAAGCTCGAATGCACTCACCAACGCGACGACGAAAACAGGCGTTTCTTTAAGAACAGGCGCAGGTAAGCTGCATGGATTTCTACGGCGTAGCGGGAGAGCTGTCCGCGACTCCATCACGTCCACTCGATGAGAGGAACGAGCCTGCGAAGGCGCGAAGGCGAATGTCGTAAAATATCGAGATTGCAATGGATGCCGAGAGGACCATCGCCGAAGTTGAGTTGCTGGAGCGGATTCACGCCCTACCGGACACCAGACCCATGTCGCCGACAGACCGGGAAGCAGCCAACCGGATCCATGACGAGCGGCATGAGGCGAATCCTTGGTTCCGGGTCTGGAAGCAATTCGGATTGCCGCGCTGAGTGACTGAACTCACAGGTCACTTTTGGGCGAGAACTTCCTTCTCGCCAGTTGAGGGTTCCCGGCGCAGCAATTGGTGCATAGGGCTGTTCTCGCCAATTTGGATTAAATACAGAATGATGATCCACACATGGACAACGAAGAAATAAACGGTCTTGTGGCACAGTTAGATGCCTCCATACCTAAAGAGGCCGCCCAAGTTGATCTGCAATACGATGAGACAGCAAATGGCGTGCAGATAGTCGCTAACCGTGCAGGACTCATTCGGCTTGCGGTGGAATGTTTGAGAGCTGCGACAACTTTCCTGCGCCCGGACGAGGAAGTCCTACACGTTGACTGGAAATACTTGTTCGTGAAGGACAGCGGGTTTGTCTCCAAAGTGTCTCGAACTGAGTCCGTTCTACCGCCGGAGCCACCGCCCTTTACAGCTCGTGAGAAGGTCAGAAATCTTGCGCTTGTGGTGCTGGTTTTCGCGTTCCTGATCTTTCTCATAGCTAGCACCATGGTCGGTTGTGTGACAATCATCAATAAGATTGGTTCTTATTGACGATAAATCCCCTTCTCGCCAATTGGACGGCTTAGTAATTGGTCTGGTAGCGATCAGCGCAGCGGGATCGAGTTCACAATGATTCTCCTGGCCCACCTGATGACTTCCTGTTGCAACCTAACGGTTAGCGAGCCTAGAATTCCTGTTTCATCATGTGAGGAGGCCAAGGGTATGTCCAGGCTCACACGCCGTGATTGGCTTGCATTGGGTGCGGGGGCAGCAGCATCCGTAGCACTTTTCCCCAAAGAGTTGCTTGCTCAAGGGCGCCTGATTACGCGGGCGATTCCGTCCACTGGCGAGACGGTACCGGTCATCGGGCTGGGCAGCTCCGCCACCTTCTCGCAGGTTGCACGCTCTGAAGACGTCGCCGCGCTGCGCGAGGTGCTTCGTGCGCTGGTGGACCAGGGCGCTACCATTTTCGACACCGCGCCGGGCTATGGCGCTTCCGAAGAGGTGGCAGGCCGTATCGCTGATGAGGCAGGCCTAACGGCAAAGATTTTCTGGGCGACCAAAGTGAACGTTGCGCGCCAGGGAGGAAACGCCGATCCCGAGGCGGCCCGGGCGCAGATTGAAAGATCGTTCAGCAGAATCAAAAAGCCCAAGATCGATCTTATTCAGGTTCACAATCTTGGTGACTTTCCGACACAGCTCGGAATTCTTAAATAACTCAAAGCAAAAGTCCGCATACGGAATCTGGGTGTGACCAGTACAGACTAGCTCCAGTATCCCTCTCT
>JBFXAV010000079.1:0-8260 GCA_050183935.1 Candidatus Korobacteraceae bacterium
CTGAAATCCACCGCGCATCTTGCGTTGCGGCTTCAGCAGCTCTCAATTGGCTGCAGGATTCGGAACTCCACCATGAGACATGTCGCTCCGAATACGCATCTCCCTTGGTAACGCGTAGAGTGCGGGCTCGCGTGAGGTGGAAAATGACGCGAAATCTTCGAAAACCTTCAGTGGCTTCATTGCTGCTTGTTGTCGTAGCTCTGGCAGTTGGCGTCGTCGCAGGAACATGGATTGCCAAGAGAGACGGCGTGCCGATCACCGTTGTCCATGCCCAGACTCGGGCCGGGACAGATGTGCCTTTACCCATTGGTTTCCACAGTGTCGTCGAGCGCGTTGCGCCCGCGGTGGTGAACATCTCCACGTCGCGCACAGTGCAAACCAGCCAGAAGCAGATTCCGCCATCAATGGAAGGGTTCTTCCAAGACTTCTTCGGTGGAGAATTCGGGCCGCACCTCCCGGTACCGCGTGAGCGCCAGGAGCGCAGCCTTGGCTCCGGTGTAATTGTTAGCGCGGATGGCTATGTTCTCACCAATAACCATGTCATTGAAGGGGCGGACGAAATCATTGTCGCCATGGCCGGAGGCAAGGAGTTGAAAGCCGAGTTGGTCGGTGGAGACCCCATGACCGATCTGGCGGTGCTGCGTGTGAAGGAAAACAGCCTTCCCACGGTCACTCTGGGGCGCTCGTCGGATATCCAGGTTGGGGATTTCGCGCTTGCGCTCGGCAATCCCTTTGGACTCGGCCAGACTGTGACGCAGGGAATCGTGAGCGCGACCGGGCGCGGCGGCCTTGGGATTGAAGAATACGAGGACTTCCTCCAAACCGATGCTGCCATCAACCCTGGCAACTCCGGCGGCGCGCTGGTCAACTCCCGCGGTGAACTCGTGGGTATCAACACCGCAATTCTTTCCCGTGCAGGTGGCTTTCAGGGAGTTGGCTTCGCCATCCCGGTGGACATGGCACAGGGAGTCATGCGGCAGTTGATTCAGCATGGCGAAGTCACCCGCGGCTACATCGGCGCTACCGTGCAGGAAGTAACTCCGGAGATCGCCAAGGTATTCGGATTGAAGGAGGCACGCGGAGTTCTTATCGGAGACGTCGAGCCCAGCGGTCCCGCCGCGCAAGCCGGAATCCGCCGTGGCGACATCCTTCTCAGCATGAACGGACAGCCGGTGGAGGATGTGCGAAACCTGCGGCTTCGAATCGCCGAGATGCAGCCGGGAACGCAGGTTGCCTTTCAGGTTTGGCGCGACGGCCGCGAAATCCCCGTGAACATCACGCTCACGAAGCTGCCCATGGAACAGGCAGATGCGCGAACACCCGGAGGGAGCGGAGATGCGCCTGCAATGTTACAGGGCCTCGATGTTCAGGACCTCACCGCGGAAATCGCACAGCAGTTAGGCCTCTCTGGGAACGTCCGGGGCGTCGTGGTCAGCGCTGTGGCCCCTGGGAGCGCCGCCGCGGAAGCTGGCTTGCGCCGCGGAGATGTCATCCAGGAAGTGAACCGCAAACCGGTGAGCAGCGTTCAGGAGTTCCGTAACGCAGTGCAGCAGGGGAGCAAGCAACCGGTACTCCTGCTGGTGAACACGGGCGGAACAACGCGCTTCGTTGTGCTTCGAGCTTAAGGTCGGGTGAAGAACTTGCGAAGCAAGGCAAGCGGCGGACGCCTTCGTCCGCCGCTCCCTGAGCTCCCCGCGCCCCCCATCTGTCATCTTGAGCGTGGCGAAAGACCCTGGCCAAACGAGAATGCATGTGCTCCTCCACCCTGCGGATGACCTCTCCAAAAACCCTTTTGTTTTTCCGATAGCTGCGATTAAAATTCTTGTTGTCTGGTTTTCACCGAGATGTACAGGCGGTATCCGCGAGCGGAACTGCACTGGAGGCAAGCGTGAGCATCATTCCGTCGGGCGACTTCCGCCCAAAAATCACCACCGCAACTTTGTTGGAAAAGAAACTTCGTGGCGAGCCGATTACTGCGCTCACTGCATATGACTACGCGACCTCGCGCCTGGTCGATGAAGCCGGAATCGACCTGATCTTGGTCGGCGACTCCCTTGCGCAGGTGGTGCTCGGTTACGAAACCACACTACCCGTTACCGTGGAAGAAATGCTGCACCACACCCGCGCCGTTCGCCGGGCTGTGCGTCACGCGCTACTGGTGGCAGACATGCCGTATGGCTCGTATCACGTCGATGCCGCCGAGGCCCTCCGTAACGCCGCCTCTTTCATGAAAGACGCGGGCGCTGAAGCAGTGAAGATTGAAGGCGGAGAGAAGCGCGTTGGTCTGGTCCATCGCCTCGTGGATGCGGAAGTCCCAGTGCTCGGTCACATCGGCCTTACCCCGCAGTCCATCCACGCCATGGGTGGCTATAAGGTCCAGGGCCGTGACCTGGCTGGGGTAGAGCAGCTGATGCGCGACGCCTCGGCACTCGACCGCGCCGGAGTGTTCGCAATTGTTCTGGAAGGTATGCCCCGCGAGGTCGCGGCCATGGTTACTTCGGAAGTCCGCGTGCCCACCATCGGTATCGGCGCCGGACCCGATTGTGACGGCCAGATTCTCGTACTGCACGATATTCTTGGCCTCAGCTTCGGCAAGCCGGCCAAGTTTGTCCGTCAGTATGAAGATGTCGGCGCTGCCATTACCCGTGCCGTTGGGACCTACCGGCGCGATGTGATGGAGCACCGTTATCCCGCGGAGGAAGAGTCCTACCACCTCCCGAAGGATGTCCGCTCGTCCCTGGAAAATATCGCGCAGCGTAAGCGCGCTATGCAGAAGTAGTCGCTGCTTTCCGGAGACTGACAGGACATGCGCATTATCACCAGCCCTGAAGAGATGCAGGCCACCAGCCGGGCACTGCGCTGCGAGGGCAAGCGGCTGGGGCTCGTCCCCACAATGGGGGCCCTGCACGAAGGCCATCTGTCGCTGGTTCGCATGGCGCGTTCGCAGGCGCAGGTCGTCGCGGCCTCGATCTTTGTCAACCCGTTGCAGTTCGCTCCCGGCGAGGATTTCGAGCGCTATCCCCGCGACTGGGAGCGCGACCGCAAAATTTTGGAAACCGAGCGCGTGGACCTGCTGTTTGCGCCCACCGCCGCGGCGATGTATCCCGCCGCGCAGGCCACCTACATTACCGTGGAGGGTCTGAGCGACCGGCTGTGCGGACGCTCGCGCCCCGGCCACTTCCGCGGTGTTGCTACCGTCGTCGCCAAGCTGCTCAACATTGTGCAGCCATCGCTAGCCTTCTTCGGCCAGAAGGACGCTACGCAGGTCGCCATCATTCGCCGCATGGTGCGGGAATTGAACTTTGAGTCCGGGATCGTGATCGGTCCTACGGTTCGCGATCCCGATGGCCTGGCGCTTAGCTCGCGTAATGCGTATCTGGATGCCGCGCAACGCAAGTCGGCATCAGTTCTTTACCGCGCGCTTACGCGCATCCAGACCCTTGCAGACCAGGGCGAGTCCCGCGCCGAGCGCCTCAAGCGCGAAGGCCTGGTAGTGCTTGCGCAGGAGCCATCGGTTCGCCTCGACTACCTTGAGATTGTGGACCAGGAAACCTTGGAGCCGCTGGAGTCCATCGGCCGTGGCGCGCTGCTAGCCATAGCGGCATACATTGGCCCATCTCGGCTCATTGACAATATCGTCCTGCACGGTCCCGGCATCGCCGCACGCCCGCACTAAAGAAGCTTGCGTGGGCACGCTTGTGTGGGATGTGTGTATGGGAATGCTTTTGTAGAGATGTTTGTGTGAGAGATGCTTGTGTGGGGACGGGGCTGCGCCCCGTCCTCGGCACGCCGAATTCAACAGGTGGCACAGGCATTCATGCCTGCGATTCAAAGCGGCGAAAACGGGCGGCTTTAGCCGCTGAGGGTACGCCTGCCGGAAACATACGCATTGCCGGCAATCGCAAAGCGCAGCAGTTCCTCTGTGGCCTTGCGAATTCCGATGCGCGGAGTGCTCACAATGTCCTTCGGAACAAAGCCGTCGTTGACGATGCGCAGGTCCGATGCTGCCGAAGTGATGTCTTTGCCGTTGTCGCGCTCGCGGGTTATGCTGAACGCCTGTGTCAGCCGCCCAGGACCGCTGGCAATCAGGCGCAGTTCGAACTTGCTGGGCGCAGGCCGTGCAGGAAGTCCCCGCGCCTGTTGCATTGTTGCGAGCCCTTCGAGCGGTTCCAGAGCGCGGATCAGCACGCATCCCGCATCGCCGTCGGGCATGCAGGAAGCATTTAGGCAGTAATGATTGCCGTAAATGAAGTAGACGTAAGCATGGCCGGGAGGGCCAAACAGTACACGATTGCGCGGCGTAGGCCCGGCGGCGGAGTGGGCAGCAGGGTCGTCTACTCCCAGGTAGGCTTCAGTTTCTACGATGCGTCCCGCAAGCAGCACGCTTCGTCCGGGGTGCAGGACGGTACGCAAAAGCACTTTACCCAGGAGTTCGCGCGCAACTTCCCTGGGGTCGCGGTCGTAAAACGCGCGGGGCGCCACAGGAGCTTGTTTCAGATCAGCCACGGATTCGCACGGGCTTGCATTTGTCTGGCACTAATCACGGACAGAGTCTCTCTGTACCGTTTTTGCATATATACCCGATACGAGCCGGTCCGTGTGAATCTGCGGCTGATCTGGCGCAGCGTAGAGACGTAGCTCTGCTACGTCTCTGTTCATGCTTAGTGCCCATGGCTGTTTCCGGAAAGCTCCCGCGCGATCTCGCTCACAAATCCCTTCGCATCCCCGAATAGCATCAGCGTCTTATCAAGGTAGTACAGCGGATTGTCGATACCGGCGAATCCCGGACTCATGCCGCGCTTAATTACCATGACCGTGCGCGCCTTGTCCACATCCAGAATCGGCATGCCGTAAATCGGACTCCCTGGGTCGGTTCTCGCGGCCGGATTGGTCACGTCGTTCGCGCCGATCACCAGTGCCACATCCACCTGCGGAAACTCCGGGTTGATGTCGTCCATCTCCGAGAGCTTGTCATACGGAACATCAGCCTCGGCCAGCAGCACATTCATATGCCCCGGCATGCGGCCCGCCACCGGATGCACAGCGAAGCGCACGTCCACACCGCGCTTCGAGAGCGCATCATAAATTTCGCGTACTTTGTGCTGCGCCTGCGCCACTGCCATGCCGTATCCCGGCACCACCACTACGCGGCTTGCCGAGCCCAGAATGGAGGCGGCTTCTTCCGCTGTGGCGCTGCGCACGGGGCGCACTTCCGTTGCCCCTGTGGCTGCGGCCTGCACCTGCCCGAATGCCCCAAACAGCACATTGGTAAACGAGCGGTTCATGGCCTTCGACATGATGACGGAGAGGATGAAGCCGGACGATCCATCGAGCGCGCCCGCAATGATCAGCAGCTTGCTGTCGAGCACGAATCCCATGGCCGCCGCCGAAAGGCCCGCATAGGAGTTCAGCAGCGAGATCACCGTAGGCATATCCGCTCCCCCGATGGGAATGACCATCATCACGCCGAACACCAGCGGAATGGCCAACAGGAACGGAAACAGCCATGTTCTTCCCGGATCCCCTACCAGCAAGGCCCCCAACACCACCGCCGTCGCCAGGAGCGAGAGGTTCACGATGTTCTGGCCCTTGTAGGTAATGGGACGCTGCGGAAGCACCTCCTGCAACTTGCCTGCGGCCATCAAGCTGCCGGTAAATGTGAGCGACCCCAGAATCACTTCTGCCGATAGCACCGCCATGGTGAAGCGCGGAATATTCGGCGTAAGCAGGTAGTACTCCGCCGTGCCCACCATCGTTACACACAGCGCGCCAAAGGCGTGGCTCAACGCCGTTCGCTGCGGAACCGCCGTCATGGCCACACGCCCGAGCGGCACGCCAATCATCGCGCCCAGCACCAGCCCAATCGTCACCCAGCGATAACTCACTACTTCGTGGTGAAGCAGCGTTCCGATAATGGCCAGCGCCATGCCGACTTGCCCGCACCACAGTCCCTGGCGGGCCGTGCGAGGCGAACTCATCCACTTCAGCGCCAGAATGAACAGCGCCGTCGCGACCAGGTACACAAGTTGAATCAGGATGTCTTGGGTCGCCATGGCTAGGGCTTCTGCGACCTGCTGATTTTGAACATGCGCAACATGCGGTCGGTGATGATGAACCCGCCCACAATGTTGCTGGTCGCGGCCACAATCGCCAGCGTTCCCAGAATGGTCGCCAACTGGCCGCGTTCCGAGCCCGCGAGCACGATTGCCCCTACTACGGCAATCGCGGCCAGCGCGTTGGTCAGCGACATCAGCGGCGTGTGCAACAGCGGAGAAACCCTGCGGATCACTTCAAACCCCAGGAAACCCGCCAGCATGAAAACGAACAGACTATTGATCAGATCGGGCACAGGCCATAGCCTCCGATACCGAGCGAAACAACACCACAAAAACAAAGCAGAGACGTAGCTTGCTACGTCTCATTACTGCGGCAAGTTACGACGCACCACTGTCCAAGCCGGTGGCGCAGGCATTCATGCCTGCGATCATGCGCGACAATCAATAGCGGCTTTAGCCGCTGCGGTACTTCCTTCACCGGCTGGCGTCAGACTGTAGAGACGTAGCTCGCTACGTCTCCCTATAACAGCCGCCAGATTGCTCCCAGCTGCTCACGAAGCACCGCAAAGCCGCAGTTCCGGGTGGCGCAGGCATTCATGCCTGCGATAAAAGCGCGACAATGAATGGCGGCTTTAGCCGCTGCGGTACTTTCTTCACCCGCGCGACGCCGGTACCAGTTCCGGCAAAGCAAAAAACTGCCGCACACGCGCATTTACTACTTCCCCATCAGCAGTCAGCAGCGTCTCACGCAGAATTTCGTCGTCGCGGGTCAGATCCAGCTTCCCGTCTTTCACCAGGTGCAGCAGGAAGGTGCTCAGGTTGCGCGCATACATCTGGCTGGCATGGAAGGGCACAGTGCTCGCCAGGTTTACCGGCCCAACGATATTCACGCCTTTATGAACCACGACTTCTTCTGCGCGAGTCAGCTCGCAGTTGCCCCCGCGCTCGGCGGCCAGGTCCACAATCACCGATCCCGCCGCCATTCCTTCCACCATGTCGCGCGTCACCAGCACTGGAGCCTTCTTTCCCGGAACCACCGCGGTGGTAATCACCAGGTCACTTGCCGCAACCACCTGTCCCAGCAGCTCGCGCTGTTTCGCATAGAACGCCTCATCCTGCGCCTTGGCGTAACCGCCCTTATCTTCTGCGTCCTTAACTTCGAGCGGAAGCTCCACGAAGCGTGCTCCCAGGCTCTGTACCTGCTCCTTCACCGCCGGACGCAAATCGTAAGCGGAAACCACTGCTCCCAGCCGCCGCGCGGTCGCAATTGCCTGCAAGCCTGCAACTCCAACGCCGATAATCAATGCCCGTGCGGCGGTAATGGTTCCGGCGGCGGTGGTCAGCATGGGGAGCATGCGCGGAAGCATGTCCGCAGCGGTGAGCACCGCTTTGTAGCCACTGACGGTGGCCATGGACGAGAGCGCGTCCATGCTTTGCGCTCGCGTGATGCGCGGCATCAGTTCCACCGCGAAGGTTGAAATCCCGGTAGAAGCAATTTCCCGAACTACATCCACCGAGCCCAATGGGCGAAGGAACCCGATCAGCGCCTGTCCGCGCCGCATCAGCGATACGTCAGCCTTTCCGGTGCGGTCATTGGCGCCATAGCTCAACACCTGAACCACAAGGTCGGAGCCCTGGAACACCGAAGCCCGGTCCGGCAGGATGCGGGCGCCCTTGGCCGTGTAGTCGGCATCTGCGAATCCCGCAGCGAGGCCTGCGCCGGTTTCCACAACCACTTCCATGCCGCCCTTTGCTAGCGCCGGAAGCACATTCGGAGTCAGAGCCACGCGGCGCTCGCCGGGATATGTTTCCTTGGGAACCCCAATGATCACCAGACCTCCTAAGCGCCTATGCGCTCACATTCTATGCATTCGCCCCAAATTGCACCATTCTGCCGTATGCAACAAAGTACGAGCGCCCCAACCCATGCAGGAACATGGGACCTGCGCCTGAGTCATCCTGAGCGAAGCGAAGGATCCCCGAACTGCATGCGCTACTATGCTGCGAAGGTTCTCTCATTTGGGCTACCTTCCCTGTACGACTAGCGACGCTGACATTACTTCCCAAAACAAAACCTGCTGAAAATCAGATTCAGGATGTCGTCTGTCGTCGTCGCTCCGCTGATCTCATCCAGCGGCCGTAAACCATTGTAGAGATCCAGCAGCAGCATCTCATGCGGAACTCGATTGCTCACGGCCTCCCTC
>JBFXAV010000080.1:0-8239 GCA_050183935.1 Candidatus Korobacteraceae bacterium
CGTGATTCTTCTGTTCAGCATCATCGGCATCGTGGGCAGCTATGGCGTGGCATGGTTCGGCATTCGCGTGAATACCTTCGCCAACTCGCGCACTGCGTTTGCCACGCTGGCGGGGCGTCCGTTTCCTGCCTATGCCATCCCGCTGAAGGCCGGAATGAGCATTGGCATGATGCTGATCAGCGTGGAGCTGCTGATCATGCTCTGCATTCTGCTGTTCATTCCTGGCGACTATGCTGGGCCGTGCTTCATAGGATTCGCCATCGGCGAGTCGCTGGGTGCTGCGGCGCTGCGCATTGCGGGCGGCATCTTCACGAAGATTGCAGATATTGGCTCCGACCTGATGAAGATCGTGTTCAAGATCAAGGAAGACGACGCGCGCAACCCCGGCGTGATCGCCGACTGCACTGGCGACAATGCTGGAGACTCGGTTGGACCCAGCGCTGACGGCTTTGAGACCTACGGCGTCACCGGCGTGGCGCTGATTACCTTCATTCTGCTCGGCGTGCGCGAGCCAAGCATCCAGGTACAACTGCTGGTGTGGATTTTCGCCATGCGCACGATGATGCTGGTGGCCAGCGCCGGCGCTTACTTCCTGAACGACATTTGGGCCAAAGCGAAATTCGGCAATGCCGCGGAGATGAACTTCGAGGTTCCGCTCACCACGCTGGTCTGGATCACATCCGCAATTTCGATTGCGTTTACGTTCGTGGCATCGTACCTGCTGATTCCGAACCTCGGCGGAGACAGCAGCTTGTGGTGGAAACTATCGGCCATCATCTCCTGCGGCACGCTGGCGGGAGCGTTGATTCCGGAACTGGTTAAGGTATTCACCTCCACCGAATCGCGCCATGTGAAGGAGATCGTTACTTCCTCCGAGGAAGGCGGAGCATCGCTCAACATTCTTTCCGGGTTGGTCGCAGGGAATTTCTCCGCGTACTGGCTGGGCGGCAGCATGATCGCGCTGATGGCGATTGCCGCCTATGTCAGCACTCTGGGATTGGGCGCTACCCTGCCCAGCGGAGTTCCGCTTATGCTCGCGCCGGCCGTGTTTGCCTTTGGACTCGTTGCCTTCGGGTTCCTCGGCATGGGACCGGTGACCATCGCGGTGGACTCCTACGGACCGGTGACCGACAATGCACAGTCGGTTTATGAGCTTTCCCTGATCGAGCAAATCCCTGGCGTAGAGCAGGAGATTCGCCGCGACTACGGCATGACAGTAAACTTCGAGCGCGCCAAGTACCTGCTGGAGGCTAATGACGGCGCCGGCAACACTTTTAAAGCCACGGCTAAACCGGTGCTCATTGGAACTGCCGTGGTCGGCGCTACCACCATGATTTTCAGCATCATGATGGCACTGACCAACGGGCTCACAACGAACGTGGAGCGGCTCTCTTTGCTGCATGCGCCATTCGTTCTGGGCCTGATCACTGGCGGAGCCATGATCTACTGGTTTACCGGCGCTTCCATTCAGGCGGTAACCACAGGAGCGTACCGCGCGGTAGAGTTTATTAAAGCTAACATCCGTTTGGAAGGCGTAGAAAAGGCCTCCGTCGCAGACAGCAAAAAGGTGGTGGAAATCTGCACCCAGTACGCCCAGAAGGGCATGTTCAACATCTTTTTGGCGGTGTTTTTCGCAACTCTGGCCTTTGCGTTTGCCGAACCTTTTTTCTTTATCGGCTACCTGTTCTCTATCGCAATCTTTGGCCTCTACCAGGCGATCTTCATGGCGAATGGCGGCGGCGCATGGGACAACGCCAAGAAGGTTGTAGAAGTTGAACTCAAGCGCAAAGGCACTCCGCTGCACGATGCTACGGTGGTGGGAGACACGGTGGGCGATCCCTTCAAAGACACGTCCTCAGTGGCAATGAATCCTGTCATTAAATTCACCACACTGTTTGGACTGCTTGCCGTGGAGCTGGCAGTGCGGATGACTGCAGACGCCGGCTCCGGGCTAACTCACCTGCTGGCGCTGGGGTTCCTGGTGGTATCCATTTTCTTCGTCTATCGTTCGTTCTATGGAATGAGCATTGGCGCGGCACAGGTATCGACCTCCCGCAAAGAAGCCGTCGCCAAGTACTAGCACTCCACATGCAAAACGGCCGCCTTCGCAGGCGGCCGTTTTCTTTGTCAATGAGAAGCCACGAATCCGGAGCTGGCGTGTCAGCTCCGGATGTTCATCATCAGCCGCTCAACTTCCGCCTTCTGGTCGCCGGTGAGCGGAAGCAACGGCAGGCGGACGGGGCCTCCGTAGTATCCGTTCAAGTCCATCGCGTACTTAGTTCCGGGCACACCCATGCCGCCGCTGACGTTCTCGGCTGCTTCCGAGATGCGCTGTTGCTTGTCGCGGGCGATCTCCATGGCGCGCTCCTTGTGCGCGGTGAAGACCTCGAAGCATGCTGTGGGAGCGGCACAGGCAAATTGCAGTATGGCTCCGACGGCTCCCACTTCCAGCGCGGGCAGTAGCCGGTGCGCGGCTCCTACGAGGACCTGAAATCCGACTTCCTTCTGCCGAGTCTTGAGTCCTCCGACAACTTCGACAGCCGCAGACGATGGCCTGCCTCCTAAAGCACCCACGGGGATCATGCCGCCATCCCCTGCCGTGGCGGCGGTCGCTTGCTGCAACATGCGTCCGGTGACGGCGGCCTGCACCTCAGTGACGGTGGCAGTCGCTTTCAGGTGGCGCGTGGCATCAACGATTGCCTTGCACTTTTCCACGGAGCCGCTGGATTCCTTGATTCCGATGATGTTGGGATGCTCAGCAAGTTCGGCAACCAGCTCGGTCGGCATGTCATAGCCGGTATTCTGCGGGAAGTTGTAAATAACGACCGGGAGCGGCGAACGATCGGCAACCGTGCGATAAAACGCCAGCATGTTCTGCGGGCGGTTCATGTGCGATTTGTAGAAATGAGGAGTGCGAATCAGCGCGGCATCGTAGCCAAGTCCGGCGGCGTACTCGGTGAGACGAAGCGTCTCGATGGCGGACTCAATACCAGTTCCCGCGACCAGGACTTTTTCTGGCGAAGCGGCTTCGCGGGCGGCTCGGAGCACGTCGCGGCGCTCCTGATCAGAGAGCAGGATGGCCTCTCCAGTAGATCCGAGCACGGCTATGCCTGCTACTGGTCCGCGACAGAAGCGATCTACGTTGTATTCAAGCTTCTTGAAATAAACGTCACCTTCAGGAGTGAAGGGCGTGGTAACGGGCGGAATAATGCCGTGCAGGAGCATGCTGGTTTCTCGTTTCTGCTATTTAGTTTCCGGTGTAGGCCAAGGCGGGGTCAAGGGAGAAACCGACGCAAGGGCGGCAGAATCAGTGCTTGCCGCCCTTGGTGCTTGGAGTCTACTTGCTGACGCTCATGCGTTCGGCGTGCAATTGCTGAAGAGCACGTACGCTGATCTGGCCACGCTGCAGTGCGGCAATACCCTCGGCAGCGGCGCGGGCTGCGGCAATGGTCGTGATGGTCTGGATATGGTGAGTAATGCCGGCGCGGCGAATAGATTTCTCGTCAAACCAGGGCTGCGGACCGGCGGGAGTGTTGATGACAAGCTGAATGCGGTCGCCCTTGATCAGGTCCACGATGTTAGGACGGCCTTCTTTGACTTTGTAGACCCGTTCCACTTCCATGCCAGCGGCTTCCAAGGCACGCGCAGTGCCATGCGTAGCGATCAGCTTGAATCCGAGTTCTACAAAGCGGCGGGCAACTTCCATGGCCTGCGGCTTGTCGTGGTCATTGACGCTGATGAATACAGCTCCGGAAGTTGGGAGCTTGCTTCCGGCGGCGATCTGGGCTTTAGCGAAGGCTTCGCCGAAGGTGTCAGCCACGCCCATGACTTCGCCGGTGGACTTCATTTCGGGGCCAAGCACGGTATCCACGCCGGGAAACTTCGACCATGGGAATACCGGCGACTTCACGAAGTAGCAATTGCCAGTTTCGAGGTCGGTGGCGCGAGCGACGTTCTCCGGCAGGAATTCGCGAAGCTTGCGTCCGGTCATGAGGCGTGCGGCGATCTTCGCCAACGGAATGCCTGTGGCCTTGGAGACATAGGGCACAGTGCGCGAGGCACGAGGATTGACTTCAAGGACGTACACCTTGCCATCGCCGCGGGAGCCGTTTGGGCGACGCTGGATCGCGTATTGAATGTTCATTAGCCCGACGACTTTGAGGGCACGGGCAAGGCGGAAGGTGTAGTCCCGGATGGTCTTGAGTACGGCATCGGGCAGATCCACGGCAGGCAGCACGCAGGAGGAATCGCCGGAGTGCACGCCGGCTTCCTCAATGTGCTGCATGATGCCTCCGATCACTACATCTTCGCCATCAGAGAGCGCGTCTACATCCACCTCAACCGCTTCTTCGAGGAAGTGATCGATCAATACGGGGCGCTCCTGAGAGTACTCGACAGCCTCCTTCATGTAGCGCGTGACGGATTCATCGTCGTAGGCGATAACCATGGCGCGTCCGCCTAGTACATAGGAAGGACGCACCAGCACGGGATAGCCGATGCGATGTGCGGTTTCCAGAGCTTCTTCAATCGAAGCAGCGGTGCCGCCAGGCGGCTGGGGAATTTCGAGGCTTTCCAGGAGCTTGCCAAAACTCTTGCGATCTTCCGCGAGGTCGATGGATTCGGGGGAAGTTCCGATGATGGGAACGCCCGCAGCCTTGAGCGGCAAGGCTAAGTTCAGCGGAGTCTGCCCGCCGAACTGCACGATCATGCCGATTTCTGCGCCGGACTTCGCTTCGTGCTCGTATACAGCCAGCACATCTTCCAGCGTGAGCGGCTCGAAGTAGAGGCGGTCGCTGGTGTCATAGTCAGTGGAAACCGTCTCAGGGTTGCAGTTGACCATAATGCTTTCGTAGCCGTCTTCGCGCAGGGCGAAGCTGGCATGGCAGCAGCAGTAGTCGAACTCAATTCCCTGCCCGATCCGATTGGGGCCTGCTCCGAGGATGATGACCTTTTTCTTCGCGGTGGGTTTGGCTTCGTCTTCTTCTTCGTAGGTGGAGTAGAGGTAGGGCGTATAGCTCTCGAACTCGGCGGCGCAGGTGTCCACATGCTTGTAAACAGGGATGACACCGTACTTCTTGCGCAACTCACGAATCTTAGCGGTAGCGCTGGAGCCATTGGATATTCCCCAGCTCTCCGCTAGACGGGCATCGGAGAGGCCCGCGCGCTTGGCCTTGAGCAGGAGTTCCGGGGTGACGGTTTCCAGCTTTGCTTTTTCGACTTCCAGCGTGGTTTCGGTGATCTCCTTGAGCTGATACAGGAACCAGGGATCGATGGAGGTCATCTTCGCCAGATCTTTCACTGTGTAGCCGTTGCGCAACGCGTAACGGATGTAGGCGAGGCGCTCGGGATGCGGAGTAACCAGGCGCTGAATAAGGCGTTGCGGTTCGATCTTGGTTGATCCCGGTTTTTTGCCGGTTTCGAGGGAGCGTACCGCCTTGAGCATGGCTTCTTTGAAGGTGCGCCCAATCGCCATGACTTCGCCCAGCGACTTCATCTGCGGCCCGAGCGATTCATCCGCACCCTGGAATTTCTCGAACTGCCAGCGCGGAATCTTCACCACCACATAGTCCAGCGTAGGCTCGAAGCAAGCTGGAGTCTTGCGGGTGATGTCATTGGGAATTTCGTCGAGCGTATAGCCCACAGCCAGCTTGGCGGCAATTTTCGCGATGGGGAACCCGGTAGCTTTGGAAGCCAGCGCCGAGGAACGTGAGACGCGCGGGTTCATCTCGATGATGGTCATGCGCCCAGTGCCGGGATGCACAGCGAACTGAATGTTGGAGCCGCCGGTTTCGACACCAATCTCGCGAATGATGCGAATAGCGGCATCGCGCATCACCTGATACTCACGGTCGGTGAGCGTCTGCGCCGGAGCCACGGTAATGGAGTCTCCGGTGTGAACTCCCATGGGATCGAAATTCTCAATGGAGCAGATGATGATGACGTTGTCGGCAGTGTCGCGCATCACCTCCAGTTCGTATTCCTTCCAACCGAGCACGGACTCTTCAATCAGCACTTCATGGACGGGCGAGAGATCGATGCCGCGGGCCAGAAGTTCGAGCAGTTCCTCGCGGTTGTAGGCGATGCCACCGCCGGTGCCGCCGAGCGTGAACGATGGACGCAGGATGACCGGGAAGCCGATTTTGGCGGCGAACTCCATGCCGTCTTTCAGGTTGTTAACCAACGCGGAGCGAGGGACGTCCAGGCCAATGCGGTGCATGGCGTCCTTGAACAGGAGACGGTCTTCGGCTTTCTTGATGGCGTCGAGCTGCGCGCCGATAAGGCGCACATTGTATTTTTCGAGGATGCCGGAGTCGGCCAGTTCCACGGCAAGGTTGAGCGCCGTCTGGCCCCCAACAGTGGGAAGCAAGGCAAAGCTTCCCTTTTTCAGGCTGCCCATCTCCGACTCAACGCGGATGATCTCTTCCAGATAGTCGCGAGTGAGCGGCTCCACGTAGGTACGGTCGGCAAACTCGGGGTCAGTCATGATGGTAGCCGGATTGGAATTGGCCAGCACCACTTCGTAGCCCTCGGCCTTCAGCGCCTTGCAGGCCTGCGTTCCAGAGTAGTCAAACTCAGCCGATTGGCCGATGACGATCGGCCCGGAGCCAACGACCAGGATTTTCGAGATGTCTGTACGTTTGGGCATTTACGCTTTTAGCCTACTCTCAGTGGCTCTTGTTCTTTACGCGGCGCGGCTGAAGCCGCGCCCTTTCAAAGATGAAGCCTATGCGGCATGGCTCAAGCCATGTCAAACCAACCCTTGGAGGAACCGCAAGATGCCGTGGTCCGATTCTTCTTCAAAAAGCAGATCCCTCGTGCGCTCGGGCTGATGCCACCCATTTTTATCCTGCCACTCGTTCGCTCAACGGCTGCCGGGCCCAAAAAATAAAGTCTGTTGCCGCCGGCTCGGCGCCCATACGGCGCAGCAGCATGGCAATCTGGCCACGGTGGTAAAGCGAGTGTCCGTAAAGCTGGGTGAGCGTGTCTTCCACGGTATTCGAATAGCGATTGCCATCGACGCGGGTGTACTCGAAGACGCGTCCCAAGTCCGTGTCAGACAAACCCGTCAGGAATGCCGACCACACTGCGTGCATCCGGCCCAAATCGACTTTTAGTTGGGCCAAGCCGACTCTCTGCGGAAAAATCTCTGCTGGCGGCTGACCGACTCCGCCCAGGCGGTACAGCCATGTCCAGCGCGCGGCAACCACGTGCGCCATTAAATCAACACACTTCTGGTAGTCCGGCGCTGATTGGGCTGTGGCGGGCGCACCTTCGAGGGAGCGCATGGTCTTGTCATGCGCATCCTGTTCGAATTCGAACCAGCGGCGGTAGCGATCCATCAGCGATCCCTGATGCTGTGCTGACTGTGGCGCTACGCTCACTTCTGCCCTGCCTTCCAGTCATCCATGAGCTTTACAAAGTCTTTGAACAGGTAGTGCGAGTCATGCGGACCAGGTGCAGCCTCCGGGTGGTACTGCACGCTGAACAGCGGCATGGTGCGGTGGCGCAGGCCTTCGAGCGTATTGTCGTTCAGGTCGATATGCGTCAGTTCGACATCGTCGCGGGAGAGCGAATCGGGATCGACCGCAAAGTTGTGATTGTGCGCGGTAATCTCGATCTTCCCTGTATTGAGCTGCTTGACCGGGTGGTTTCCACCGTGGTGGCCGAACTTGAGCTTGTAGGTCCTGCCGCCAAGCGCCAGTCCTATGAGCTGGTGGCCAAGGCAGATACCGAACACCGGAACGCGGCCCATCAGTTGACGGATGCTCTGGTGGGCGTAGGTGACCGGCTCGGGATCTCCGGGACCATTGGACAAAAACACGCCATCCGGCTTCATGGCGAGAACATCTTCCGCGCGAGTTTCCGCCGGTACGACGGTCACCCGGCAGCCTTCGCTGGCCAGCTTGCGCAGGATGTTGTGCTTGATTCCAAAGTCGTAGGCCACGACATTGAAACGCGGCGGGCCATCCTTCACCCCAACGACCTGCGTGGGTTCGTGCGAGCGTTCGCCAGTCTCCCACACATAGCGCTGCGTGGTCGTCACCTGCTTCGCCAAGTCGGTACCCACCATGCTGGGAATGGCACGGGCTTTCGCAATCAGCTTTTCAGGATCGGTTTCGATCGACGAGATGACCCCGCGCATGGCTCCGTGGTCACGCAGGTGACGCACCAGCGCACGGGTGTCAATGTCAGCGAGCACGGGAATACGGAAGCGTTCTAGGTACTCCTCGGCAACTTC
>JBFXAV010000081.1:0-8195 GCA_050183935.1 Candidatus Korobacteraceae bacterium
CCGCCGTTGCGTCATCGTCCCATGCGTAACCAGACGGCTGTATTTCAGTAACATCGACTGTAAAGGTCTGGAACCCACGCGGATCGCGTGGCTGAGCAAAGACTGAGCAGAATACCCGGAGCTTATTGCAATCCAGGACCGATGTATTCGCTCATTTTTTCGCGAATATTTTTTGCAAGCTTCTCAATGTTTTCAGCATTGCGAACGACTTTTACCGACAGGATATTTTCGTCAGCGTCTTCAATCTCGGCCTGGAGTTCTGTTGCAAGCTCGAGCAGTTCTTCACTATCCTTCCTGACCCGCTCAAAGCGTTCGCGGTTCATGTTTTTCAAGTGCTCTTTTTGCATGCGGATGAGCCGTGGGTCCCTGCGAGTGGGCGTGCTTCCGGGCAGAGGGGGAAGCGGGGTGGGCGCGTCCGGAACCCCGCCCCTGCCAACTTGCGCGACCAGCGCAAGACTACCCAACATGAGCGTTACGAGTAAGCAAACTATGACTACACTGCTGGATCGCACCGGTGCTGCTCCTTATCCCGAGGGCGGCTTGGGGAGTATTTAAGAGGAAAATTATACCGCCGTTTGGGAATGGACCGGGGGCTCCACACCAGGCTTTTAGGGCCGCGCGCGGCGGCCAGCCATGGTGCGGCGTTGAAGTCAGCTTTGAGCCCGTGCCTGCTGGCCCCGGCGATACTGAAACAGCAAGCTTTGCGGCTCGAACTGCCGGGTGAGCGATCGAGCCTTGGCAATGCGAGGAAGGTGCACTGCTGCGGCCGCGAGGAGAAAAGAGTCTGCCCAGCGGTAGACATCGTTGCGTCGTACCACATCGCGAAGGCGTCGCATGCGCGAGCGCCGCTCATCCGTCATGTGGAAGGCGCGGGACAGGGTTTCCGCCACTCCCTCAGTGTCGTAGGGGTTCACCAGCATGGCTCCCTGTTTCAGCTCGGGGGCCGCGCCGGCAAACTCACTCAGAATCAGGACTCCGTTCTCGTCAACCTGCGAAGCGCAGAACTCCTTGGCTACGAGATTCATGCCATCCTTCAACGGGGTGATGAGGGCAATATCGGCGGCTCGGTAGTAGGCCAACAACTCCAGACGCGAGAGATGCCGGTAGAGATAGTGAATCGGGATCCATCCTGGCTCGGTCAACTCGCCGTTGATGCGGCTGACCAAGCCCTCAATCTCAAGTTTTAGTTCCTTGTATTTGTCGAGGTCTTCCCGGCTGGGGACAACGATCTGCACCAGAGCGAGGCGGCGACGCAGTTCCGGATAATGATGGAACAGGTGGAGATAGGCACGCAGCCGCTCCGGGATTCCCTTGGTGTAATCCAGGCGGTCCACACCCAGCACAATCTGCTTGCCGCCCATCTCTTCCTTGATTTTCGCGGCGCGTTCGGTGGCCTCCGGGCTGGCAGCCTGGTCGGAAAACTCGGAGAAATCGATGCTGATAGCAAAGTTTCCGGCCACGCAGCGGCGTCCCTGGTGTTCCAGCAAAAAACGCTCCCCATTGCGATGAATCTGCACCCCAGGAGCCAGGGTGCGCATGCAGGCATTAAAGTTGCGGCGGTCCCGCAAGGTTTGCAAGCCCACTACATTGAACTCAAGCAGGGATTTCAATATCTCCGAGCGCCACGGCAACTTCTCGAAAATATCCGGCGGAGGAAACGGAATGTGCTGGAAGAACCCAAGCGTCGATTCCACTCCTGCCTCTCGCAGGTAGCGGCCGACAAGCATCAGATGGTAGTCATGCACCCAGACGAAATCCTGTGGCGTGACCATGCGAGCTACGGTTTCCGCGAACTTGCGATTCACTTCGATGTAGGTTTGCCAGTAGCTGGGATCGAAGCGGCAGCGCGACTGCAGGTCATGGAACAACGGCCATACAATCTCATTGGAAAACCCGGAGTAAAAGCCCGCCACCTGTTCCGGCGACAAAAATATTGGCTCGAAGCTGTATGGAAGTTCCTCGGATGCATTTTGCAGCAGATGGCGGACCTCGCCGTCGTCTTCCGCGCCGGGCCAGCCCACCCAGACTACTTTCTGCGTCCGCAACACGGACTGCAACGCCGTGACCAGGCCCCCAGAACTGGCAAACAACGATCGCTGGCCTGCATCTCCTTCAATGTTCACCGGCAAACGATTGGAAACCACGATCAGACGACCTTGACCGCTATTCATCGTTCCCTCCACAGGCACGCAGCCACTCCGCAAGGAAGTCCACCAGCTGTTCCGGCGGTGTAAGCCAGGCCGTTGCCAGAGTTGGGCGATGCTCAGAGCGCACCAAGATAGTCAGCCCGCAACCAGCAAGAGCGCGAAACCCATCCTCGTCGGTCCAATCATCCCCAAGATAGGCCATTGGAACCGAACCACTGGTTTCAGAGATAACACGGCGTACCGCGTCTCCCTTGTCAGTGGCGCATACCCTTAGTTCGATTCCGCCATCGAATGCTTTCAAACACAGATCGTTACCCCGGGTAAAAGGTTGCCACAACAGTTCGATTCGCGCCCGCAACTCCTCAATCGCATCTTCCCGCAGCCCACGCCAGTGGAATGCCAGGCTTCCGGGCTTGACCTCCATGTGGGCCTGCAGGCCTTGGCTCTCAATCCAGGAACGGGCCTCAATCAGACCTTCCGTCTGTCGTGTGCTGAGTAACTGGCGGCGGTATTCGCCACTGGGCAGGAGCCGCTCCAGACCGTGTACCCCCCAGATCTCGGGAGCAGGTTCGAGTCCCAAGAGTCGCTGCACGTCCTTTGCAGGTCGCCCGCTTACCAGCACGAGCCGAGTTCGCCCGTTCGCGCGAATAGCTTTCAGCAGCCTTATGGCATCAGGATATGGATAAGCATGTTCCCGATCAGGTGTGAACGGCGCCAGCGTGCCGTCATAGTCCAGGAACAGCACACCCTGCCCGATCCGTGCCAACTCCTCCATGAACTTGGAAATCGGCAATGGGATCGCCGGGATAGGACTCGTCATGCTGCTCCTCCGGGGTTGAGGGTGTTACGGCAGCCGATGCGCCGATTGTGGAAAAACAGAGAGATATGACCCGCCCGAGAGGCGGAATCAGCAGCGCTGAGGGGCCGTGGGTGAGTCCGAATGTGGCACGAACGAAGCATCCACCTGCATCTGCCGACAGACAGGCACGGGAGTCTCGGGTGTGAAGCATTTAACCAATATTGTGGACATGCCCATAAGCGTGAGCACAAGCAGGAAGGCCGCCTGTTGGGCACGCATTGCCGTGACAGGGCTGTTGGTGAACGGCGACGCGAACACAATCAGAACCACTAGAAGCAAAAGCCAGGCCCATGGCCGCAGAATTGTCTTCCAGGGCAACATTTCACCTTAATTATAGCGCAGATAGCACGATGGTGCCAGAGGAACTAAATCGTTGACTTAAAGGCGGGAGCCTCCAATCTCAGCAGCCGCTCCTGTGGGCTCCGAAGAGAGATATGGACAGCAATTTGGCAACAAGTAGCCCGTGGCGAAGAAAAAGCCCGGCTTTGGTTGCCGGACTTTCCAACAACAACTGTTTTCTAGAACACTAACTAAATGTCGTAATACAGCGCGAACTCAAACGGATGTGGACGCAGCCGCACCGCATTCACTTCCTTTTCGCGCTTGTAGCCGATGTAGGTATCGATTAGTTCCTCGGTGAAGACGTCTCCCTTCAGCAGGAATTGGTGATCGGCGTCCAGCGCGTCCAGGGCGTCTTCAAGCGAACCCGGCATCGAAGGCACCTTAGCAAGCTCTTCCGCGCCTAGGTCGTAGATGTCCTTGTCCAGCGGCTGCCCGGGATCAATCTTGTTTTCTACGCCGTCGAGGCCGGCCATCATCATGGCTGCGAATGCCATATAGGGATTGCAGCTCGGGTCGGGAGGACGGAACTCCACGCGCTTGGCCTTGGGTGACGCCGAGTACATGGGAATGCGGCAAGCAGCGGAACGGTTGCGCCGCGAGTAGGCCAGATTCACCGGCGCCTCGAACCCAGGAACTAGCCGCTTGTAGCTGTTGGTGGTGGGAGCGATGATCGCCGAAAGCGCTGGTCCGTGCTTGATGAGCCCGCCGATGTACCAGAGCGCCATCTGTGACAGTCCGGCATAGCCGTCACCGGCAAACAGCGGCTTGCCTCCCTTCCACAAGGACTGGTGCGTATGCATGCCGCTGCCGTTATCCTGGAACAGAGGCTTTGGCATGAATGTCACTGTTTTTCCATATTGATACGCGACATTCTTCACGATGTACTTGTAGAGCAGCATGTGGTCAGCGGAGTTCACCAGCGAATCGAACTTCAGGTCAATTTCAGTCTGGCCACCGGTAGCTACCTCGTGGTGATGGCACTCCACCTGGAGTCCGCACTGCTGCATCATCATGGTCATTTCGGTGCGGAGATCCTGGTAGTGGTCCGTGGGAGGCACCGGGAAGTAGCCTTCCTTGTAGCGAGGCCGGTATCCCAGGTTGTTGTTTTCGCGACCGGAGTTCCACCGCCCTTCCTCGGCATCGATGAAGTAGAACCCCTGGTTTTCCTTCTGGTCGAAACGGATGTTGTCGAAGATGAAAAACTCCGCCTCAGCTCCGAAGTAGGCCGTATCGGCAATTCCGGTGGACGCCAGGTACATCTCGGCCTTCTTGGCGATGTAGCGAGGATCGCGGTCGTAGCGCTGCTTGGTCACCGGATCGATTACATCGGCGATCATCACCAGCGTGGGCACCTCGGTGAACGGGTCCATGATGTACCAGGTGGGATCGGGAATCAGGAGCATATCGCTCTCATGAATGGCCGCCCAGCCACGAATGGAAGAACCGTCCATGCCGAAGCCATCCTCGAACGACGATTCGGAAAACTGCTCAATAGGATAAGAAATGTGGTGCCAGAGGCCAGGGATATCCGTGAAGCGAACATCCAGGATCTTGGCGCCATTCTTTTTGGCAAATTCAAGAACGGCCTTGGGATCAGCCATGGGAAGTAACTCCTTCGGGCGCGGTGTGCGCGGGCGAATACTGGAAAATCAAAATTGAACCCAAAGACTTGCCCGGCTCTGGCACGGCCACAGATTGGCAACGCGCACTTATCTGGCGGGAGTCCACAAGATTCCTGGAACGGGATCGTGAGCTGCTTAGTTTCTCCGCCAGGTGGGAATCTTGTCAAGACAACACCCCTGACGTGCGGCCCTGCGGATTGAACCAACGGCTCCTGATTGGTACGGTTCCATCTCAAGCGAGAGCTTGCAATGGTGCTGCATTGCGTGGTTAGCTTACGTCACGGGGGTTAGGGGCTTTGCTATCCTGTAAGTACCAACAATCGTGGACTTCGATCAGCTAGAGACTTTTTTAGAGGTTGCGAAGCACTTGAGCTTTTCGCGGGCGGCGGAGAAACGTTTCCGCACGCAACCTGCGATCTCTGCGCAGATTCGCGCCATTGAGGAAGAAGTCGGCGCCAAGCTGCTCGACCGCAGCGGCGGCAAGGTTTCCATAACGGCTGCTGGCAAGGTATTCCAGGAGTATGCCGAGAAGGCGCTGGAATCGCGCAGGAACGTGATTGCAAGCATCGCCGAAATGCAGCACATCCCCCGTGGCGAAGTCGTGGTGGGAGCCAACGAAGGCACCTGCCTGTATGTGCTCCCTGAGGTCTTTGCCGAATTCAAGAAGCAGTATCCAAGCGTCGGGGTCAACATTGACCGCATGGAGTCAGCCCGGGTGCTGGAGTCCGTAATTGCCAACTCTGTGGATTTTGGTGTTGTGGCGCTTCCAGTTCTGGATAAACGCCTGACCATAGTCCCGATTCACAAAGACGAATTGGTGATCATTGCGCCACCGGATCATCCCCTGGCCAAGCTCAAGAAAGCGAGCATGGCGGATGTGGCACCGTATCCGCTGCTGGTTCCAGAAACCGGACGCACTCGCGACGCCATCGAGCAGGCTTTTCACGACGTGGAGTTGAAGCCGAATATCTCCATGGAGCTGGACTCCAGCGAGCTGTTGAAACGCTTCGTCGAGGCCAGGGTGGGCGTGGGATTCATTGCGCGCTCGAATGTCCGGGAGGATGTCCGCGCAGGCAGCTTGGTAGCCATCGCGTTCGCGGATACCACCATCCGCCGCGACGTGGCTCTGGTATTCCGCAAAGACAAGGCGCTCAGCCGGGCTGCTCTGGCATTTATTGAAATTGCGGTGAAGCGATCCAACGCGAGTGGCACGGACAACGCCAGCCGCAAAGCCTCACCGGTAAGCTGAGCATTCTTCATTTCCACCGCCACAACTTCCACCGTCAGGTATTCGCAGGAAAACGTTGTACTCCCTTTCGCTGTGCGCGTTGTTGAAGCGTCCGGCGCATGATTTGCATGCAGTTCACATTTTTTGTGGAACCTTAGTGGCATTCTGTGTAAGTGGCTTCCTCAGCCCTGTTCGCGAAATTGGCACTCCCGCCAAAAGATTGCCAGAAAAAGTGCGCGGCAAAGCGATTCGCATGTTATATGTCTTTTTAGGTTTGACTCACTGGGAGGGAATAGAAGAATTGGCAAGAGAGATGGTCCCCAAGCGGATCTTCCTCACGAAAGGCGTCGGGAAACACAAGGAGCGGCTGACGTCCTTTGAGCTGGCGTTGCGCGATGCTGGAATCGCGGCGCAAAACCTGGTGCGGGTTTCCTCCATCTTCCCGCCTCAATGCAAGATTATTCCCCGTGTGCAGGGACTCAAGCACCTGTATCCGGGCGAAGTTGTGTTTGCCGTGGTAGCGGAGAACTCCACCCGCGAGCCACACCGGCTGCTGGCCTCCAGCATCGGATTAGCCGTGCCTGCGGATCGCAACACTTACGGCTACCTGAGCGAGCACCACTCGTTCGGCGAGACGGAAGACTCCGCTGGCGACTACGCCGAGGAACTCGCCGCCGAAATGCTTGCTACCACGCTGAACGTGGAGTTCGATCCCAACAAGTCCTGGGATGAAAAGAAGCAGATTTATCACCTATCGAACAAGATCGTGCGCACTATGAACATCACGCAGTCGGCGGTTGGAGACAAGCGCGGACTGTGGACCACGGTGATTGCTGCGGCGATTATGCTGTTTGACTAAATTGCATCCCATGCAAGAAAAGCCGCGGCATTGCCGCGGCTTTCTTTTCACGCTTCCACTGCTCCCGATGATGCTGGCGTCCGTGACAGGAGACTTACTTTTTTCCTAACCGTTCCAGCACCGCACCCACAATCAATGGCAGTCCCACGGTGGCATCCACAAAGACCTCCGCGAACTTGCCACCTTCTTCCGGAGGCACAAACTTTCCCCAGGAGATGGCTTCGCTGTACGGGCTGCCAGAAAGACCGCCCCAATGCACCGGCTCCGGGCAGATGCGCACGCCGTAGTGGTAGCGCTTGAGAGGAAGGTCTTCCCCGCCCCGGCGGCGGCGTAGCTCGATATACGGGCCGAATTGCTGCGCCCAGTTGCGCGGAACCCCGCCTCCGATAGTTAGAATGCCAATTCGCTTGGGCTTGAGCATGGTTTCGGCAAAGTGCTCCAGGTCCGAGAAGGAGTCGAACCGCAGTGGAGGCTTTCCCTGGCGAGCGAGCATGCGATTGTGCAGCGCCACGTCGAGGCCCAGTTCGGAGTCAGTAAACGCCGGCACGTACACCGGCACGTTGTGCTCGTAAGCGGACTTGAGAATCCCACGCCCGGCCACGTGCTTATGCAGATGTTCGCCGATGGCGCGATTCAGCGTCCATGAGCTCATTGTCTGGGAAGAATCCCACTTGCCAAGTACCTCGGCGACAATCGTCTCCACGTGGTCCAGATTTCGCTCTGGCTCCAGCGTGTCATACACGCGGTTGTAGCCGGCTTCATAGAGTTCCACGTCGTCCAGCTTGGCGTCGTACACATAGTGCGACATGCCTGCTGCTTCCACCAGGCCGTGCGCCATAAGCGCTCCCGTTGAAACCAGCGCCTTCACAATCCCGCGCTCAATCAAGTCGGAGACAATCAGCCCCTGCTTCGCCACCGTCATCGCGCCCGCGAGGGTCATGACCACAAAGCAGTCCTTATCGCGTGCCATGGCCTCCAGCACATCGGCGCCCTGCCCGATCTGCCTGCCAGTAAAGGCCGTGCTCCCCATGGCGCGAACCAGGTCATTCACGCTATGGGTCTGAGAAAGATCCAGCGGGGCCAAAGGGAGAAGCTTGTCTTCGATGGGGTCGTGCAAATGGCGGTCTTCAACGTCACG
>JBFXAV010000082.1:0-8185 GCA_050183935.1 Candidatus Korobacteraceae bacterium
AAAACTCCGTTACTGGTGGTAGAGCTTTCGCAAAATAAACGGGCGGCGCAGACGTAAAATCTGCGCCGCCCGTTTATTTTGTCGCTGTAAAAGCGAGTTACTATATTTCCGTTTAGCGGGCGTTCTGCAGGATTTCACCCGGCAAAACCGACAAACTCGAGGAGCGCCGACCCATCACAAGCGGATTTACAGCCGCAACTTCGCGCTGGGAATCGCGATCCACGGCAGGTTCCTGGTCTCCGCGCTTGCGTTCGATGCGAAGTCCCAACGTACGCTCAAGCTGCTTCAGCTCCGTGCCCTGATGCAGTTCGATCAGGGTGGAAGCCACTCCACTGGCCCCAGCGCGCGCCGTGCGCCCCACGCGATGAATAAAGTCCTCCGGGATGGCAGGCAGGTCATAGTTGATGACGTGCGCGACTTCATCCACGTGGATTCCGCGCGAGGCAAGGTCGGTGGCGACCAGTACCTGGAAGCGGCCCTGCTGGAAACCGGTGAGCGCAGCCGTGCGCTGCGACTGCGAGCGGTCTCCATGGATCATGGTGGCGGAGAATCCATCGCGGTTCAGCACGCGAGCTACCCGATCGGCTCCGCGCTTAGTGCGGGTGAACACCAGGCAACGGCCCTTTTCACGGGCCAGAAGGCGCTGAAGGACGTTCGCCTTGGTTTGGGCGGTGACTTCAAATGCCTGAAGGCGCACATTGGCAGCGGGTTTCAGGGTAGAGCCCAGGGCAACGCGCTCCGGGTTCTGCATGTAGTCGTTCACCAGGTGAGCGACCGAGGCTTCCAGCGTAGCGGAGAAGCAGAGCGTCTGCCGCTTCTTGGGTAGGGCGGCCACAATGCGCCGGAGCGCCGGGAGGAAGCCCATATCCAGCATGCGGTCGGCTTCGTCCAGGACGAGCATGCGAACCCCGCGGAGGTCCACTAGTCGCCGGCCGAGAAAGTCTTCCAGGCGGCCGGGAGTGGCAACCACTACGCGGGCTCCGGCGCGAATGGCTTTGAGCTGCGTATTCTCTGAAAGGCCGCCCACGACGAGAGCGCAGGGCGGAAGCTTTTTGCCGCGCAGCGCATTGTGCTGTTCGGCCACCTGCATGGCCAGCTCGCGAGTTGGGACCAGTACGAGCGCGGAGATGCCGGGAAGGTTGTTCTTGGCCAACTGCTCCATCATAGGGATCAGGAAGGCGAGGGTTTTTCCAGTGCCCGTCTGGGCAGTGGCGAGAACGTCCTTGCCTTCGAGGGCGGGAGGAATGGCTGCGGCCTGTACTGGAGTTGCTGTAGAAAATCCTGCTGCGGAGAGTCGCTGCTGCAATGCAGGCGAGATCGGCAGCTCTGAAAACTGAGTATTCGACATTGTGCTTTCTGCCTGGCGGATGAAATCGCAGGCGTGCACGGTTCACCGGGCAAAACGGCGCTTCTCAGCCAGTTCAAGTTGTAATTACGCTGAAAACAAACGGAGGAGACTAAAGGCGGGAGTTCCCAGACCGCTTACGCAACCGGAAGAAACACACCACACACAGCCGTGGTATTAAGCGCAAACTTAGTATAGCACACTTTCCGGGGCAGGCCAGCATTGGCTCACGAGGTTCGCCGTTGTACTATGTCGGAATTATGAGCGTGGCAAGTGTCCCCCTGAGTGAAGCACAGACGCAAATTTTGACTTCGGAAGCAACCGCCTTCCTTAACAAGCTGGCGCGCACCTATGAAGCGCGCAGGCAGGAGCTCCTGAAGCGCCGGCAGGTACGGCAGCAGGAGATCGATGCCGGTAAACTCCCTGATTTTTTGCCGGAGACGGCCTCCGTGCGAGCGGGCGACTGGAAGGTTGCGCCCATCCCGAAGGACCTGCTTGACCGTCGCGTTGAGATCACCGGTCCCGTAGACCGGAAGATGATCATTAACGCGCTGAACTCCGGCGCCAACGTCTTCATGGCCGACCTGGAGGACTCCAACTCGCCCACTTGGCGCAACAACGTCGAAGGCCAGATGAACCTGCGGGATGCCGTGAACCGGACCATCGGCTTTACGAGCCCTGAAGGCAAACAGTACAAGCTGAATGAGAAGATCGCGACGCTGCTGGTGCGTCCTCGCGGCTGGCATTTGGAGGAAAAGCACTTCTCGGTGGATGGCAAGCCGATCTCTGGCTCGTTGTTCGATTTCGGACTGTACTTCTTTCACAACGCGAAGAACCTGATCAAGAACGGTACGGGGCCGTACTTCTACCTCCCGAAGATGGAGAGCCACCTGGAAGCGCGGCTTTGGAACGACGTCTTCAACTTCGCACAGGATGAGCTGGGTGTTCCCCGCGGCACGATCCGCGCTACGGTGCTGATTGAAACGATCCTCGGCGCGTTTGAGATGGACGAGATCCTCTACGAACTGCGGGACCACTCGGCTGGACTCAACTGCGGACGCTGGGATTACATCTTCAGCTTCATTAAGAAATTCCGAAACCGCTCCGATTTCATGCTGCCGAACCGCGCGCAGGTAACGATGGACCGGGGTTTCCTGAAGGCGTATGTGGACCTGCTCATCCAGACCTGTCACCGGCGGGGCATTCATGCCATGGGCGGTATGGCGGCGCAGATTCCCATCAAGAACGATCCAGAAGCCAACGAAAAGGCGCTGGAAAAGGTCCGGCAGGACAAGCTGCGTGAGGTAAAGGCCGGGCACGATGGCACATGGGTGGCGCATCCTGGATTGGTGCCGATCGCGAAAGCAATTTTCGACGAGCACATGAAGACTCCGAACCAGATTGCCAGCATGCCGCGCAGCGAAGTTCGCATCACTCAGAAAGATCTGCTGGCTGTTATCACCGGCGACATTACGGAAGACGGCCTGCGGCTGAACATCGACGTGGGGTTGCAGTACCTGGAGGCATGGCTCGGCGGGCTGGGTTGCGTACCCATCTACAACCTGATGGAAGACGCCGCCACCGCGGAAATCTGCCGCGCGCAGGTATGGCAGTGGGTTCGGCACGGCGCCAAGCTGAATGACGGGCGTCCGGTAACGCAGGAGATGGTCCGGCAGGTGGTTGGCGAGCAGAAAAAGAAGCTTGGCGGCAAAAACATGGAGCTGGCCGCAAAGCTGTTCGAGGACATGATGACCAGCGCCGAGTTCCCCGAGTTCCTGACGCTGGTTGCCTACCGGTCGATTGACTAGCGGCGCAGAAGCCCAGACAAGCACAGCTTGTCTGGGGCACCCTCCCATCTTAGTGCGAACGCATTGGGCTTACCTGGGCCACCGGCCTTAAGGTGTAAAGAAGGACAGCTTTCTGCAATTCGAGTCATTCGCGGTTGACAGGATAGCTGCCGGATTTGTAGCATTGCCCGCTTGAAGTCAGCATTTTCTATCGGGATCCTTCTGCTTCCAGTCCTAGTTTCCTCACGCAAGTGTTATCCTTCGCGCCGCGGACAGGCGGCAGAGCCAGTGGCGCTGTGAACCGGCGTCCGGAACCCGGCGGCAAAAAATTTACGACCCAACGGTGGGGGACGAGAAATCCTCATGTGGCAACAGCATTACTTTATTCACGGACTAGGACTCTGGGGATCGGCGCTGCTCGCCGCCCTGCCGATTTTCACGCTCCTTCTGCTCCTGGGCGTATTGCGCAAGCCGGCATGGCTGGCGGCGCTCTGCGGGCTGGGCGTGACCATGGCGCTCGCCGTATTCGGCTATCAGATGCCCGTTCCCACCGCGGTGAGTGCAGCCCTTTATGGAGCGGCGTTTGGCCTCTTTCCCATCTGCTGGATTGTGTACTCGGCCATCGTGCTCTACCGCATTACGGTGGAAACCGGGAAGTTTGAGATCATCAAGGACTCCATCGGCTCGCTTACCAGCGATTCGCGGCTGCAGGCGTTGCTAATTGCCTTTGCGTTCGGCGCATTCCTTGAAGGGGCAGCGGGCTTCGGAACTCCTGTGGCCGTAGCCGCCGCAATGCTCACGGGGCTGGGTTTCACCCCGTTCTACGCGTCGGCGATCTGCCTGTTGGCGAACACCTCGCCGGTGGCGTTTGGCTCGATCGGAATTCCAGTGGTCACGCTAGCTCTAGTGACTGGGTTGCCTTTGAATGAGCTGAGCGCCACAGTAGGCAAGATTTGTGCGCCGTTGTCGCTGTTCGTGCCCAGCTACATGATTCTGGTGATGAGCGGACGGCGGGCATTTCGAGATGTGTGGCCAGCCTCCGTGCTGTGCGGCGCAGTCTTCGCCTGCGTGCAGTTCTCGGTTTCCAACTACATCGGGCCGCAGCTTACGGACATTCTTTCCTCCCTGGCAACGCTGACGGCTCTGGTGGTGCTGCTTAAGGTTTGGAAGCCGGCTGGAGGGACCCCTGAACTGCTGGCCATGGCAGCGGGACATGCGGCCGGGTCTTCAGGAACAGCGGCCTACCGCGCAGCGGCGCCTGCGGCTACCTCGAACCGGACTGCGGGTGAAATTCTGTGGGCATGGATGCCGTATGGTCTGCTGGTCGTTTTTGTGCTGCTCTGGGGCTATCGGCCAATCGCCGCGATCCTGAACCAGGTAACTGTGGCGATCCCGTGGCCGGGTGTCCACAACATGGTAGAGCGCGTGCCTCCTGCGGTCGCAAACCCTGCGCCTTATGCTGCCATGTACAACTTGAACTGGCTGGCGGCAGCGGGTACGTCCTGCATTCTGGCGGCAATTCTTTCCGCATTCTTGCTCGGTATGAAGCCAGGGGCACTGCTAAAGATCATGGGTTCGGTTCTTCGCCAGCTTGCTTACCCCATTCTGACGGTAGCTTCGGTACTGGCACTGGCGTTCCTGATGAACTATTCGGGAGCCACCGTAACGCTGGGCCTGGCATTCGCCGCTACCGGCGCGGCTTTTCCGTTCTTCAGCGCGCTGCTGGGATGGCTTGCTGTGTTCCTGACGGGATCAGATACCTCCGCCAACGCGTTGTTCGGCGGATTGCAGATGGTGACAGCGGAGCGGCTGGGGCTGGACCCGGTGCTGATGGCATCTTCCAACTCCAGTGGCGGAGTGATGGGCAAGATGATCAGCTTGCAGACCATCGCGGTCGCAGCGGCAGCGACCGGCATGTCCACGGCCGACCAGGCAAGGCTCTTCCGCTTTACCCTGAAGCACAGCATTCTGCTGGCCAGCGTGATCGGCCTGATTGTGTTGTTCTACGCGTACGGCATCTAGGAAAGGAGTATCAGTGGCAAAGCTCGGATTCATAGGACTCGGTATCATGGGCCTTCCCATGGCGCAGAACCTGCTCAAGGCAGGACATCAGGTGGCGGTGTGGTCGCATACGGAAGAAAAAGCCCGCCAGATTTCTGCCACTCCCGGCGGGGTGTTCTGCAAGACCCCGGCAGAGGTTGCGCGCCAGAGCGAGTGCGTATTCCTCATTGTTGGCGATACGGCCATGTCGAGCGAGGTCATTCTCGGTAAGGATGGCTTGGCGGCGGGTGGTGCTCGTGGCCTGGTGATTGTCGATTGCAGCACCGTTTCGCCCGATGAAAGCAAGCGCATTGCGAAAGAACTCGACGCGCGTGGCATGCACTTTCTTGACGCGCCCTGCACCGGCTCCAAGCCCGGCGCGGAGAAGGGCACGCTGACCTTCATGATTGGCGGCGACAAAGACGTGTTCGAGCGGGTGCGTCCCTATTTCGAACCCATGGGCAAGAGCCTCTACTATTGCGGCAAGCAGGGCGCGGGACTACACGCCAAGCTCACGCAGAATCTGATTCTGGGTAATCTGCTGCAGGCGTTTAACGAAGGGCTGGTGCTGAGCACGAAAGCCGGAATCGATCCCGACCTCATGCTGGAGATTCTGGAGAACAGCGCCGCCAAGTCTGGCTTCATCGCCTTCAAGGCTCCGTTCGTCTTCCGCCGCGACTTCAGCACTAACTTTTCCATGCGCTGGCTTGCCAAAGATATGTCGCTCATGGTCGAGTCCGGCGAGAGCCTTGGAGTTCCATTAGCGCTGACTGCGCTTTCCGAGCAGATGCTGCGCGCGGGCATTGCCAAGGGGTATGGAGACGAAGACATTTGCGGCTCGATTCGCTTGCTGGAAGGCATCGCCGGCGTGGAGGTCAAAAGTAAAAAAGCCGCAACTGAGCCGGCGGCAGCAAGCAAAAAGTAATCCCTCCCCTCAATGTGCCCTGGCCACGTCGCCGGGGCCTTTTTCTTTTCCAGACGATTCGGATAGCACCGTTACACTGGTCGCGCCCATGAAGCGCACGATCGTTCCCGAATTGCTGGACTCTGACCAGGGGACGCCTGAAGAGGTTCAGGCATCGCTGGCCGATCTGCGCCTCATCAATCGTTGTTTCGGCGGCATTGCCACGACCGAGGCCATGTTGAAGCGGATGCTTTTGCGCAAGGCTGCAACCCTACATACCTCAGAGTCAAAGCACGGAATCTCACTGTTGGAAGTGGGCGCGGGATCTGGGGATATTCCAATTGCCGTCGCCCACAAGCTCAGGGAGCATGTGCAGATACGAGTTGTGTTGTTAGACCGCTCACCTGTCCACCTGCCGCAGGCTCGGCTTTCAAACACACCGGCAGTAGCGGCGGACGCATTTGAGATGCCCTTACGGGATTCGAGTTTTGACGTGGTGAGTTGCGCGCTACTGGCACACCACTTCGAGCCCGACGAGATCGTGCGCTTTGTAGGTGAGGCATTGCGTGTGGCCCGGTGGGCAGTGCTGATCAACGACCTGCGCCGGAGCTGGATGCACCTGGCAGCTGTCTATATGGGGTTCCCGTTGTTTCGTAGCCGGCTCACGCGGCATGATGGTCCGGCCTCGGTGCGCCGCGCTTATACGGCGGAGGAACTGGCAAGAATCCTGTGCCGGACGGAAGCGCAAGCTGTTGAGATTGAGAACTGTTACCTGTTTCGTATGGGCGCTATCGTATGGAAGAACGCACCTGGGACGTGATCGTTCTCGGCGGAGGCCCCGCCGGAACCGCTGCCGCTATCACCGCCGCGCGAAGCGGAGCGCGGGTGCTGCTGCTGGAGCGCGGACGCCTTCCCCGCCACAAAGTCTGCGGCGAGTTTCTCTCGCCCGAGTCGCTGCGCCTGCTTGAAGAACTGCTAGGAGACACTGCGCTGCTCAAGAGTGCGCCTCGCATTGCACGTGCGCGGGTGCTTGCTGGAGCCGATGTAGTCGAGACTGCGTTGTCTCCCCCGGCAGCATCAGTTTCCCGGTACGAACTGGATTATGCACTCTGGCATGCAGCGGAGAAAGCCGGGGTCGAGTGCTGGCTGGGCGTGGAGGCAAAATCTGTGTCGCTGGATGTTGCCCAGAGTATTGCTGGAAAGGCTGATGGCTTTCGCGTGCACGTGCTATCTACGGCGAAACAGGGTGCAGCTTCCCACGATAATATGTTGCGAGCCAAGGCTGTGATTGATTCCACAGGCCGCTGGTCGAATCTCCGTGAGACGCACCATGCGCCTGAAGAAACCTGGGTGGGCATCAAGGCGCATTTTCATGCGCATGGTCCTGAGCGGGAGGCTGGGAATTCCGTGGACCTTTACCTTTTTCCGCAAGGCTACTGCGGAGTGCAACCAGCGGGCGATGGATTGGTGAACGCATGCGCTATGGTGCGGGCATCCGCCGGACTTGGAAATTCTCTGGAGAAGGTGTTCGCGGCGAACGCAGAGTTATGGGAACGGAGCCGGAACTGGTCGCCTGCCATGGATGTGGTCGCCACTGCGCCGTTGTTCTTCCGGCCACCGCAGCCGGTACGTTCTGGAATACTGCTGGCCGGGGATGCCGCCGGATTCATTGATCCTTTTGTGGGGGATGGAATCTCCATGGCGCTACGGTCGGGCGTGCTGGCCGCGGAATGCCTCAGTCGGCACGGATGGCACGCCCGACCTGCGGCGCAGGATTATCAGCAGAGATACGATCGGGAGTTGCTGCCGGTGTTCCGCAATGCCAGACGTATCCGGCGGATGCTGGCTTTGCCAGCGCCCTTGCGGTGCGGAGTGCTCGCTCTGGCGCGGATGCCGGGTGTGGCGAAGTACGCGGTCCGCAGCACGCGTCTGAAGCAAAGCGAATCACGATAGGTTGTTACGAATCGGCTCATGTTCCTGTGGCTATTTCAATCTTCGGGTCGGGTCCTGGATTGGGCGGGGAACCAATTGCCATGGCGGCGCACGCGACGGGCGGCCCACGCGACCGGGCGACGCGGCGAAGAAGAGGCTTACTTTTACCTCCGCCGC
>JBFXAV010000083.1:0-8154 GCA_050183935.1 Candidatus Korobacteraceae bacterium
TCAATGCCCGTAGCCGGAAGTAACGCGCAGTTATAGGAGCAAAGCTTACGATGCGCGCTGAGATCTGCGGCGCTCCTGGACATGTCAGGGCCGCTGAGCCGTAGTCAAAGGTCCCTTGCGCCACCGGAGTCCAATTGGTTCCATCGCTGCTGACAAGGAATTCGTAATTCTTGATCCAGCCGCTCGCGCATCCATCCTGCCGCGGCAAGTATCGGAAGCCATCGAGATCGTAGTGCTGGCCCATGTCAATGTCGATGAAGTGAGGAAGCTGCGCGACGCCGTTCAACCACTTCGTGACCCACTTACTGGTGTTGCTGCCGTCTATGGCATTGGTGGCAGCTCCGTTCTCGCCGACAGTTTCCTGGCTGTCAACGGCCTTGACGCTCCATCCAGTTCGCGGCAGCACGCTGCTACCGGGATTGACGACCGTGATGGTGCGGGTAGCGGGCGTGGGATCGGGCGCTCCCAGGCTGTCACTGACTGTAAAGGTGACGTTGTACGTTCCAGGATTGCTGAACTGGATGGTTGGGTTTTGCAGCGTGGATGTACCTGCGGCGCCGAAGCTCCAGCTATAGCTCAGGTCTAAGTCACCATCCGGATCGGTTCCGCTGCCGCTGAAGCTGACGGACTGACCGGTGTTGATGGTCAGGTTTCCAGAGGGGAATGTAATGGAAGAATCCGGAGGCAGATTGCCGCCGCCGGTGGCAGCGGTACCGGTAACTCGCAGGTTGGCCACCGTCGTGTAAGGGAAGCCGCGGACTTCGCTGAGAGCACGCAAGCGGAAGAAGCGACCGCTGGTGGAAGCGAAAGGAATCATGCGTTCGGTTACCTGAGGTGAGCCTGGGCAGAGGAATGCAGCTCCCTCATAGTTGAAGGCGCCCTGTGAAACCAGTATCCAGTTCACGCCATCGCTGCTGACGTAGAACTCGTAATCTTTGATCCAGCCATTCGAGCACCCATCCTGCCGCGGCAGGTAGCGGAAGCTGTCCAGATTCCAGTGCTGGCCCATATCGATTTCGATGAAGTGAGGCATGGGCGCAACCCCATTCATCCACTTGGTGACCCATTTGGTGGTGGCGCTGGAGTCGAATGCATTGGTGGCTGCACCGTTCTCTCCGACCGTCTCCTGGCTGTCCACGGCTTTGAGACTCCAGCCGGTATTCGGGATCACGGCGCTTAACGCATTCACCACAGTTACGGTGCGCGTGGGAGGCGTGGGATCGGAAGCTCCCAGGCTGTCTGTAACCGTAAAGGTGACGGTGTGAGTTCCCAACGCGTTGAACTGAATCACTCCAGGGTTCAATTCTGTGGAGCCGGGAACGCCACTTTGCGCGCCGAAATTCCAGGAGTACGTCAGCGGCAGGTCCTGGTCAGCATCGGTTGCGCTGGCGGCAAAGTTTACAGTTCCACCAAGGCTGATCGTGGTGTCGGACGATGGCTGAGAGATGGTTCCATTGGGCGGGATATTCCCGCCAAAGGGAACGCCGATAATGTCGAATTCGGCGACTGCGGTCCATGGATTGCCCCTGATTTCGCTGAGGGCCACCAGGCGCACGTATCTCCCCGCAATCGGATCAATCGGCACCTCCTGCTCAGGAGGTACCGACCCTGGACAGTTGATCGTGGCGCCGGGATAACTGAAGGCGCCTGAAGAAGCGAGGTCCCACTGTTGCAAGTCAGTGCTGACGTAGAGCTGAAAGTCTTTAATCCATCCATTGGCGCATCCATCCTGTCGTGGCAGGTAGCGGAATGCGTTAATGCTGAGCATCTCACCCAGATCGATTTCGATTGTATGGGGCGGCGGCGGGCTGCCATTGCACCATTCGGTGATCCAGAACGTAGCGGGGTCATCATCAAAGGAAATGGTTGCGGCGCCATCGTCGCAGCGGCGCTCCTCGCTATCCACGCTTCGGAGCACCCACTTTGCATGATGGCTAGTGGCAGATGCCTGAACGTTGATGCGCACACTGGTTCGGCTAGTGAGGCCGCGGGAGTCCGTGACAGCAAGAATGATTTCGTATCCGTAGTTGCCGCTGCCGCTGCCGTGGTCCTCGATTTCGAAGCTGCCTCCCAGGCCAGTAGTGGCAATTCCGTCATGCACGTGATCGTTGTGATACAGAAGAACGGACCACTGCATCTGGCTGGGAGATATAGTTTCATCCGGGTCGAAGGCAGTGCCGGCAAAATTAATGATCTGTCCCGGCAATACGACATCGCCGTTCCCGGGAGAAGTAATGCTGAGCTGGGGCGGAAGACTTCCTATGGTGATGGTGCGCTGCAGCGTAGAAGTAAGTCCTTCTGTGTCGGAGATGGTCAGGCTGGCCACAACAGAAGCTACCCCAAGAGAATAGATATGAACCGGATTCGGGTCCGTGGAAGTCTCGCCGTCTCCGAAATCCCACGCGTAGGTGAGCGCTCCACCCTCCGGATCGGAGCTGCCGGCGCTGGAAAATGCAACCTGCAGCGGCGAATACCCCGAACTAGGGGTGGCTGACATGTGGGGCACCGGTGGCAAATTGTCTCCGGTGTAACGAATGCGTCCGATGACTCCGGTGCTAAAGGAGGCGTAATACAACAACCCGTCAGGCCCTTGTGCGATATCGACAGGTGCGGTGAGGTTGGTAGCGAATGGCTGGACGGAGACCATGTGGCCGTCATCGTCGAAGATCATCCGCTTGATCCAATGATTGCCGTAGTCGCCAAAAAATAGGTTTCCGCGATACTGCTCGGGGTAGCGGATATCAGAATAAAAGGTTCCACCCGTTACGCTAATGCCGTCGGTGCGGGGGTAGGTATAGAGAGGCGCCTTAACCGCACTCGCAGCCAAGGCTCTGCACTCGGGGAATGCCGACTGGTACTCTGGCTGCGGAAGATTTCCTTCGTAACAGGGCCACCCGAAGTTGGCTCCCCGGCCGGTGTTGATTTCTTCCGAGGTATTCCAGCCGACATCGCCAATGTAGGGCTCGCCCGTTAGTGGATGCAGGGCAAAGCGGAATGGATTTCGTAATCCATAAGCCCATACATGAGAGCGGATCGACTGAGTTCCTTCATAGAACGGATTATCCGAAGGAGCGCTACCATCCACATTGAGGCGAAGAATCTTGCCGGCATAGCTGTTTAGGTTCTGGACCTCCAGCGCAGGAAAATCAGCAAAACCAGGAGTAGCACCGTCGCCCATACCAACAAACAACTTGCCGTCCGGCGCAACGCGCACGGTGCCTGAGGTGTGATACTCAGTGAGTGAGGGCATTTCTAAAATAGTCACCTCACTGCCTTGGAGCATGAGGTTGGGACTATCGGGATCGGCTGTAATTCGCGAAAGCCGAGCTTTCCCCACGCCGCAGTCAGGGCCGTCTTTGACCGCATAAAGAATGTAAATATGCCCGTTGGTCGCAAAGTTCGCGTCGAATGCGAGTCCGGTGAGTCCCCTGGAATCACAGATGGCAACTTGCGAGCTGATATCGAGGAAGGGAGCAGGTAGCAGCGCGCCCTGTTCAAAGATCCGAACAATGCCAGCTTTCTGAAGGATGAACAGTCGCCCGTCTGGAGCGAAGGCAATGCCCACGGGCGTAAATGGGGCCAAGGTGGCTACCGGCTCGGTTGAAAACCCAGTATCGCTAAAGGCCACCTGCGCATGCACTGGTGTACATAAAACGAATGTCAGGATAAGTCCACAATGTGCAGAAAGCATGACTGCCGTTTTTGATCGGTGCATTCCCTAAATCCTTCCTAGAAATCTGGCCGGGGGGAGACCGGAGTTGCAGGGGGGCAATCTCGGAAGCCGTCTTTAAATCGTGGTGCGACTATTGTGGTGCGGATTAAGCAAAGAGAAAAGCTTTTTTAGTTACATTTTCAAACTTTTTTTTAATTAACCGCGTTACACGCAGTTCTTTGCCGCCAATGTGCAACTACTTGCAAAAATAAGGAAGAAAATTGGTACGCCTGGTGTCCGTCTAGGTGCGTCCCAGGCTCTACCGAGCAGCTTTTTTACGCTCGTGCTGGTAGGTCTTGCGGACTCCAGCGCCACCCTGAACGTCCAGCATGATTCGTTAGCACAGGTTCTTGTCGATCCGATTGCGGAGAGGGTGTGCACGGTGAATGGCTCAGAGAAGTGAATGGAATGCGTAATTCATCGGAGTAGTAGTTCATCGGGGTAGTTGAGGAAGAGTCAGCCACACTCCCGGCTGCGCGCAAGCAGCAGTTCGCGCTCCCGCAGATTGCGTGTAAGGGCGGCGGCCCGTTCGAACTCCGCTCGGGCTTCGTCCAGCCGTCCAAGCTTTTGGAGAAGATCTCCGCGAACGCTGGGCAGCAGATGGTAGTCTCTCAGCGCCGGTTCGGAGGTAAGAGAATCGACAAGCAAAAGGCCCTGCTGCGGACCAAATGCCATTGCAACCGCCACCGCGCGATTCAGCTCCACAATGGGAGAAGGCGTGATTGCAGCGAGCTCGGTGTAAAGCGAAACAATGCGCACCCAATCTGTTTCTTCCGGCGTGCGCGCACGCGCGCTCCCAAAGCCGACGGAAGGCCCCCTTCCGTGGCAAGCAGGACACCCGTATTCATATGCTTTTCGATCAAGCTGCCCATCCTCGTGATTTCCTCTTGTGTGGGAGGAAGTCCAGTTTCCGGCGCAGTATAGATGCTTAAGAACTTCATGCTCGTCTCCTTTATTCATTTGGCGATCAATGTTGGTGTTCCCGAAAGCGATGCTAAAGGTGAATCTTGTTTCTCACTGTTACGTCGAACGGCTTGCCGTCAATTCGACGAGGTGGCACACATTTTTTTTCACGAGGGCTGCCCAAACGGCCAAGTCCATGATTTTTTCGAAGTTCTCCAGAGTTGCCGTTTCAGACCGGCAAGACAAGGATGGTTTCTTCCAAGGGTCGACCTACGTAGGCCGCCTTTTAAAACGGGTACATGCCCTCCAAGTCCTGCGCATTTCGTCTTGACTGAAACGTACTTTGGCAGTATCACCGCTAAGTCATAGCTGCTCTCTTGCCCCAAGTTGATGTTTCTAATGATGAAAAAGTGCGGCGTAATGCCGCTGAAAGATGAGAGGTTTTTATGAATCGGAGAACCTTCGCAAAGACCCTAGGTGGAGCAGCGGTCGCTGGCGCAGCGGCTACGGTCTTTCAGGGATCGCTGCTGGGTGCTTCTCGCCGCCTGAAAATTGGCATCACTGGCTTGATCTGGTTCACGCCGCGCACGCAGGAAAATATGGACGGGGCGTTGCGCGACATGTCCAGTCTTGGATACCACAGCTTCGAAACGTGGGGGTCGGTGCTTGCTGACCAGGAAAAAGCGGGCGCCTTACGCGACATGATCGACCGCAACGGTATTCCCTTGCGCTCGGCGTTCATGGGCATTAACGTCCACGATCCTTCGAAGCTGAAAGAGAGCATTAACCAGACCATCGAGTGGGGCAAGGTGCTGATGAAGTATGGCGGGACGTTTGCCGTGGTTAATGCCGGCGGAATCGACACCAAGACCTTCAATTTCGCCGAGTCGCGCCAGCACATCATCTCGGGCCTGAACGATCACGGCAAGGCGCTCCACGACCTTGGATTGAACTGCGGGTTGCACCAGCATACCGGCTCAGCCGTGGATTTGCCCGAGCAGGTCTATGCCGTGATGGAGAAGGTGGACACGCGCTATATGAAGTTTGCTCCTGATGTGGGCCAACTCCAGAAGGCTGGCGGCGATGCTGCCAAAATTGTGAAAGACTTCCGCCCAATCGTCGCCCATATGCACCTGAAGGACTACAAGGGCTGGGAGCACTTCCTGGGGTACTGCCCGCTGGGACAAGGCAAAGTGGATCTGGTGAGCATCCTCAACCTGCTGGACAAGAACAACCCCAACGCGAACATTATGTATGAACTGGACGGTTCACCGAATGCTCCGTACACCCCCAGGGAGACCGCCGAGATCAGCAGGGACTTCTTAGTGAAGCAGGGCTTTGAGTTCCGTCGGCCGAAGTCGTGAAGCATGAGCGGTCTTTGAGCTTTCCATGCCTGCCAGAGACTTGGCAGGCATGGTTACTTTGCACGCGACAACGTTCGTCTCCGTTGCCTTGAGCGATCAATTTCGCCGCCCCCAGGGGATTAACTATTTCTTTGCCGTGATCTGATCGCGCAGTCGCTGCTCCTGTTCACGGAGATCCGGGGTGAAGTCGGCGCCGAAGTCCTCGGCCTCAAATACCTGGCGAATTTCAATCTCGGCTCCGCCGTCAAACGGAGCGCGCTTCAACCACTCCACGGCTTCTTCCATCGAACCCACCTGCCAAAGCCAGAAGCCCGCAATCAATTCCTTGGTTTCCGCGAACGGACCATCGATCACGGTCCTCGTGGAACCTGAGAACCGGATACGCTTGCCCTTGGAACTCGCTTGGAGTCCCTCTCCGGCGAGCATGATCCCGGCTTTCACCAGTTCTTCGTTGTATTTGCCCATGTCTGCCAGAAGTTCGGTGTTGGGAAGGATGCCGGCTTCCGATTCCTTGCTTGCCTTTACGATGACCATGACTCTCATTGCTGTTCTCCTAATAGTGGTTGTTTGGAGCAGGACAGTTCAAAGTTCTGATTCCCGGCTCTACCTATACGTCGTATGAGGAAACACAAAATCGACAACTTTAAAAATTGTTGTGAAAAAAAATGCTCAGGCTCTCCCATCCAGAAAGGACGCAAGGGAGTCTTTGAAACTAACGATTGAAATAATTAGGATTAATAAACACTAGATTAAAGTGTTTCCAGTCTAGCGGCGGTCTCGAGCCTTTGCGGGCAGGGCAAAAACGTAGTACCCCTGGGCCTCCGGCTTTCCCGGTTCCCAAGCAATGGATTCTGCGCCGATGTTGTCGAAGACCTTCCCTACACGGGCGGCAAAAGCCACATACTGGCGCCCATTGACGGAATACGCAGCGGGAATTCCTTCGGGGTTCGCGTCGAGCTGTCGCTCCCAAAGTACCTTTCCGGTGTCTTTGTCATAGGCGCGCAGCGTACGGTCGGACCACGTCCCGATAAAAATCAGGCCCCCCGCAGTTACTACCAGTCCATTACGGGTGGGATGGTAGCTCCCGGTATCGCGAATGCCCTTGGCAGCCAACGAAGGAACAACGCCGAGCGGGATCTGCCAGCGGATGCTTCCCTCATTGAGATCATAGGCGGTGAGCGTGGACCACGGAGGGCCAATGGCGGAGAGGCCGTTGCTGGCGTTCCATGTGCCATAGGGCGTGTAGTAGCGGGTTTGTCCCGGCGGTGGGGGAGGAGGAGCGGGACGCGGAGGACCCGACGGCGCTCCCGCAGCGGGATTTGCAATATAGGCCAATAGTGCATCCAGATGCCGCGACGAGAGCACAGCATCCGAAAAGGCGGGCATGCGTCCTCGGCCCTGACGGATGGTCGCGCGGAATGCGCTGGCGCCGAGTTCACGCGGCGAACTCATTTGCCTGCGATCAGGGCCGTGACATGACTCGCAGTGCAAAGAGTAGACCGAATGGCCCAGTTGCTCTGGCGTTCCTCCTTCCGCTAACTGCACGCGTGGCCGTTCCGAAAGAATATGCACGGTGGGAGCGTTTGTGGAGCGGACATACAGCATTCCCGTTGCCGGATCGGCGGCAGCGCCGCCCCAGTTCGTTCCCCCCAGCTCTCCGGGAAAGATGATGGTGTTGCGGCGGCTTGGCGGAGTAAACAGGCCGTCGTTGCTTGCGTTTTTCAGTAACTTCCCTAGACGAGCTTTTTCCGCAGCATCAACGTGAGGATTGATGTCTTCCTGCGTGAATCTCTGCCGCGCAAAAGGGGGAGGCTTGGTAGGAAACGGCTGCGTTGGCCACGTCTCCTCGCCGGGAACATCGCTTTGCGGAACCGGGCGTTCTTCAATCGGCCACAGCGGCTCGCCCGTGACACGATCGAACACAAACACAAACCCCCACTTGGTCGGCTGGGCCACTACGTCAACATCTTTGCCCTGATGGTGGATGGTCAGCAGTTTGGGGCCAGTGGTGAGATCGTAATCCCAGAGGTCGTGGTGAACGAACTGAAAGTGCCACAGGCGCTTGCCGGTACGGGCATCAAGAGCCAGCAGGCAGTTGCCGAACAGGTTGGCGCCCACTCGGTCCGCTCCATAGAAGTCATAGCTTGGGGAACCGAGCGGGAAGTAGGCGATGCC
>JBFXAV010000084.1:0-8143 GCA_050183935.1 Candidatus Korobacteraceae bacterium
CGCCTTCCGTGGCATCCGGCACACGGATAAACGGAATCCCCGGAGCGCCCTTGCAGCTCCGGATCATATGTGCCACTTGCGAATAGGTCAGCGGGCTGTGCTGCATCTCGATCCACAGGAAGTCCCACCCGGCATTGGCCATGGCGCAATAAGTCTCCGGATCGGAAGTAAGAACGGTTCCCCCGAACACCTGTTTGCCCTGGGCAAGCTTCTGTTTCACGGTGTTGTAGGTAGTAGCCGTCGCCGCGCCGGATTGCGCAAATGCAAGGCTGGTGGATAAAACCGCAAGACAGGTAACAGCGAGAATGCGTGACTGCAACATGAGATGTCTCCGGAGGATGCTTTATTCGCTTCTGGTTTGGGAAACTCGCTTCTGACGCACTTCATCGGGGAGCTTAAATGCCACGAGCTCGCCGGCCATGCCGCGATCGCCCACCGCTACCACGACGTATTGCGCGCCATCGTGCATGTATGTCATCGGCACGCCTGTAGTGACGCCGGGCAAGTCGAGAGCAGCAATGCGTTCTCCCGTTTTTTTGTTGATCGCTTGCAAAACCTTGTCGCCATAGAGCCGGTCAGCGGCGCCTGCGAAGAGCAGCGTCTTTGTGATTAAGACTCCGCCGCGGACTGTCTTGCCGGTCTTGGGAATATTGAGCCCTTTGAGTGCCGGGTGGTTCTTTACTTCGTCGGGAGTCTCGCCGTTGGCTACCATCCACAGGTGCTCGCCGGTGTTCAGGTCAATAGCGGTGATTCGCCCCCACGGTGGCCGCACCAGCGGAAGTCCCTGAGGACCTGGTATGGAACTCGCCCCCCCACGAACATAATTCATGTCCGACGCGTCGCTTTTTAACATGGCAATGGGGCGTGGGCGCGTCATGGACGTGATGAACAACACGCCGGTTTCCGGGTCCACACCGGCGCTATCCCAGAGTCCGCCACCGTTCGGGTCGGGCATCTGGATGGTGCCTTTGGTTCCGCTGGGATGGTCATTCAGCGACGGCGGATTGTAAACCGATCCGTATCGATACTGCGAAACGATCTTGATGGCTTCGGCACGCAATTCAGGAGTGAAGTCGATGAGGTCGTCAATCTTCATGCCCTGGCGGTCGAAGGGCGCCGGGCGCGTCGGGAACGGCTGCGTAGGCGAAGTCCATTCGCCGGCAAGATCAGTCTGCTCCACTGGTTTTTCTTCAATCGGCCAGATTGGTTTGCCCGTAACACGGTCGAAAACGTAAGTGAACGCCTGTTTGCTGATCTGCGCGACCGCCTTCACAGGTTTGCCATCGACTGTGAGGTTCACCAGGATGGGTGCAGCCGGAAGGTCAAAATCCCAGATATCGTGATGGATCATCTGGTAATGCCACACGCGTTTGCCGGTCTTTACGTCCAGGCAGACCAGGCTTGAGGAGAACAGATTGTTACCCTTGCGATGCCCGCCATACCAGTCCCCAGTGGGGTCTTCGACCGGAACATACAGGTATCCCAGCTCTTCATCGACGGAAAGTGGCGCCCATGCACCGGTGTTTCCCGTGTAGCTCCACGACTTGTCCTGCCATGTGTCATTTCCGAATTCGCCGGGCTGCGGGATGGTGTTGAAAATCCAAAGGCGCTTACCAGTGCGAACATCGTAGCCACGGATGGACCCGGGCACGTTCTTCATGGACTTTGGCGCGCCTCCCTGCAGCAGCGCAGCGCCTACCATCACTACGTCCTTCGAGATAATGGGAGGCGATGTCGCTCCGATTGCGCTCTCAATCAAGTCCGCCTCGCGGGTCAGGCCCATCTTCAGGTCCACGATCCCCTTGTTGCCAAACTCGGGAACGGGAATACCAGTGGTGGCGTCCAGGGCGATCAGGTGATACCCGGGAGTGATGTAGATGACTCGCTTTTGTTTGCCGTCGGTCCAGTATGCGAGGCCGCGCCCTGAGTTTCGGCGGGGGGAATTGCGCCAGCGCTGCTCGCCTTCGTTGGGTCGGTACACCCACAGCGTCTCGCCAGTGGCCGCATCGAGTGCGGCAACGGACCTCCTGAAACCGGCGGTGGTATAGAGCACTCCTCCTACCATGAGGGGGGTAGCCTCATACCAGGACTCTGGCGTCGGACCGAAATTGTCGGTCTTCCAGCGCCAGGCCACCTGCAGTTGCTTGACGTTGGTGGCATTGATCTGGTCGAGCGGGGAATAGCGGGTACTGCCGCTGTCTCCACCGTAGTAGCGCCACTCTCCGCTCTGCGCTCCCGATTGTGAGAGAGCGGGCACTGCATACACGCAGGCGCAGAGTACGATTGCCATCCATGGCAGCACGCGGGCACTCAGAATGGTGTGGATTGCCCTGCGGGCTGGACCGTGCTTCGACTCAATGCTCATCTTGGAGCCCTTTCCTTCTAGCGCTGCAAGGTTCCCGGCCTGACGACAGCCATCATATGCCACAGGGCCAGCGGCAATCATTATCACCGCAGGTTGCACAAGGGAAAGAGAAATTTTAGCTATGCCGCTTTGGCTATACCGCTAAGGAGGCGCGGGGAACCGTATCCGGCAGCCGGAAAGCAAGTAAGAAAGCTTGCTTTCCCTTTCGAGTGGATGGGAAGTGCGCTCTTCAGCCAGGTTCGCGATCGAAAACTTTCGTTGCCTCCATGCGGCTGGCGCGGCACAATGGCTAACTTCTTGCAGGTGCCTGCACTCACACCCGGTTGGTTTTGGAGGCAGTTTCATGGGCGTTCCATCCTTGGCTTCTCGTCAATTGTTTTCAGCCTGCCGCCTTGCCGGGACTATTGCTCTGGCGGCATCACTCGCGTTTTCTCCGGCATACCTGTATGCACAGAATGGGGCGAGCGGGATTACTCCTGCCGAAGCCGTTGGCATGTCCGCCGAGCGCCTCCAGCGCATTGACACGGTGTTTGAGCGCTACGTGGCTGAAAAACGCATCGCAGGTGCGGTAGCCCTGGTGATGCGTGACGGACGCACCGTCCATTTGAAGTCCTATGGCAAACGGGACGTGGAAAGCAATACGCCCATGACTCAGGACTCTATCTTTCGTATCGCATCCATGAGCAAGGCCATCACCACGGCTGCAGCTATGGTGCTGGTGGAAGAAGGGTTGCTGCTGCTGAACGACCCTGTCTCCAAGTACCTGCCGTCGTTCAAGCAGACGTTTGTGGCGGCGCCACCTCCCGCGAACTCTCCGCCAGATGCGCGCCTGGGGCAGGTCCCAGCGAAGCGTCCTATCACCATCCGCGACATCATGAGCCAGACCGCCGGAATCTCCTACGGTGGTGGAGCGCTCTCGCGCGACTACCAGGCCGCAGGCTTCAATCAGTGGTACTGCGCCGATCGCGACGAGACCGTCGCTCAATTTATCGACCGCCTTGCCACGCTGCCGTTCCAGGGGCAGCCGGGAGAAGCCTGGGTCTATGGCTTCGGCACGGACATCCTCGGGCGGGTGATCGAAATTGCTTCGGGGATGCCCCTGGACCAGTTCTTCCAGACGCGGCTGTTCACCCCGCTGCGCATGACGGACACCTACTTCTATTTGCCACGCGAGAAGGCCTCGAGGCTGGCGACGGTCTATGCCGCGCAGGCGGATGGAACCATCATGCGCGCTCCCGACAGCGGCCGCATGGGCCAGGGCGAGTACGTGGAAGGACCACGCAAGTGCTTCTCCGGCGGCGCTGGACTGGTTTCCACGGTGAACGACTACGGACGCTTCCTGCAGATGTTGCTCAACGGCGGCGAACTTGACGGAACTCGAGTTCTCAGCCCTGCCGCCATTGCCTCCATGACCTCGAATCACGTCGGCTCGCTTTACCAGAACGGCGACCTCGGGTTTGGGCTGGGCTTTGAGGTTATCGAGCACGTTGGACGCGCCGGACGCTTAGGGGCCCAGGGCGAATTTGGCTGGAGCAGCGCCTATTACCCGCGCTATTGGGTCGATCCCGAGAACGGCGTCGTTGCGCTCTTCCTCTTGCAGCTCATGCCAAACGGCGGGCTCGATCTACAGCACAAGTTCCGCAGCCTGGTATACCAGTCCATTATTGCCCCCGGACGTCGCGATTCACGCGGGGTACCGGTGACGCCGGTGGTCACTTCCGGGAAGAAACAGTCCGCCCGCTAGGCCTGCAGATTCCCGCGTTCGCTCTGGATGTCTTGACACGGGAGCGCACGGCGAACTATAAGCGTGCACTCGGATTGCAGGGAAAACGGCGGCGCTTGGTTTACGAATTCGCCAACACAGGATAGCGTCCGCAGCGCCATCAGGTGCGCGTGCCCAGAGACCAAAATATTAAGGGAGTTTCAAGGAAATGAAAGTTCTTGCAACGCTTCTGGCGGTCGCTGTTCTTGCAGGTTGTTCAAGCGAGCAACCTGCTGCCAAAACCGAAGCACCAGCCGCCAAGGCGCCGACCGGCGTGGGCAGCATTGAGCGCACCGATCCGGCATTCAACGCGCTGGTCCCCAGTGACGCCGTGATTGAAAAGGTTGCCGGGGGCTTCGGCTTTACGGAAGGCCCGCTGTGGCGTCCATCGAATGAGTTGTGGTTTAGTGACCTTTTCGCTAACGCCGTGCGTTCGGTCACGCCGGATGGCAACGCCAAGATTTTGATCGAAGTGGCGGGAGGCAAGACCGATGCGCCTCCGGGCTCCTACAACGGCCCCAACGGCATGATTGCCGACAAGGACGGCGCGGTGCTGGTCGCCCAGCATAACGACCGCCGCATCGCCCGGATCAACAAAGACCTGAGCATCACCGGCGTGGTGGAGCGCTTCGAAGGCAAGCGTTTTAATAGCCCTAACGACTTGGTCTATACAGCCGACGGTTCGCTCTATTTTACCGATCCGCCTTATGGATTGCTAAAGCAAGACGAGGATCCTGCCAAAGAGCTTAAGTTCAACGGCGTTTACCGTTTTGCTGGTGGCAAAGTCACAGCAGTGGTCCGCGATATGACCCGTCCCAATGGGATCGGTTTCTCACCTGACGGGAAAGTTGCGTACATTGCCAACTCCGATCCACAAAAGAAACTTTGGATGCGCTATGACGTGGCCGCCAATGGGAGCCTTTCCAATGGCCGCGTGTTTGCCGATGTAACGTCTAGCGCCGAGCCGGGTCTGCCCGATGGGCTTAAGCTGGATTCCGAGGGGAACCTCTACGCAACAGGACCTGGTGGTGTGTGGGTGTACGCGCCCGATGGCAAGCTGCTGGGCAAAATCAAGACTCCCGAGCCACCGGCCAATGTCGGCTGGGGCGAGGATGGCAAAGTGCTCTACATAACGGCCGGGCCAAGCGTTTACCGGATTCGCACGGCCGTGGCAGGACAAAAAATGCTGTACCAGTAGGGTTTGCGGCGTCTGGCCGGATCTGCTGGATGGGATGGGATACCTGAGGCTTGTCGGCGTGCCGCCGAAACAGGAGAGAGAATCATGACTGCCTTGACTGCCTTCGCATCGTTTTCCCGGCGAATCGCGGGATCGACCGGTACTGTTCGCCACCTCCGAGGAGCACTCTGTCTCCTGGTGGCACTCTCCGCTACGATTGCCGCGCATCAGCCACCATCGCTGGCGGTCCGCGTCACGCACACGGACCCGACGAAGTACCGTGAGTCCAAGTCGTCTCATGGTGGCGCTGGGCCCCTCGTCTACATGGGCCTCATGGATCACATCACCATGGACGCGAACCTCTTTTTCCTGCACCGGGGATTCATTGCCCCGAAGGGCGGAATTGGGCACCACTTCCACAACCAGGTGGAGGAGATGTTCGTGATTTTTGACGGCGAGGCACAGTTCACCGTCGACGGGCGCACAGCTGTCCTCAAGGGTCCTGCCGGAGCTGTTTGCAAAATGGGCCACTCTCACGCTATTTACAACCACACCGACAAGCCGGTGCAGTGGATGAACATCAACGTCTCTACGCTCAAGGGCGTCTACGATGCTTTTGACCTTGGTGACAATCGCGTGGGCGCTCCGCTCGACCCCAAGCCGGTATTTATGGTCATGAGCCTCGATCGAGCGCAGCTTCGTCCGCGCGAAGAGGTCAAGGGCGTTCAATACCGCCGTGCGCTTGCGCCCACGGTCTTTGCTTCGCAGTGGGCTTATGTGGATCAGCTGCTGATCGCACCGGGAACTGAGACCGCGCCGCAAACGCTGCCGGATATCGGCGAGGCTTACTACGTTATGTCGGGCCGGGGCACCATCAGCGTGAACTTCGGCAGCCGCGCCGGCGAAACTGCACAGATCCAGAGTGGTGACGCAATCCCGATTTTCATGGGGGAAACCAGTTCCTTTGAAAACACTGGTACCGAGCCGCTGGAACTGATGGTGATTGGAGTCGCCCGCAATCTCGAAAAGAAGGCGCAGTACATAGAATCCACCATGCGGAGAAGGTAACCGCACCTAAGGAAAATCAATGAATCGCAAAACCATCAATCGCAGGACCATGAATCGCAGAACATGGATGAAGTCGTCGCTCGCCGCTGGAGCTGGGGTAGCTTTGGCGCAGCTGCCGGCCCAAGCGCAGTCCCAGGCCGGCGGGGGCAGGGTTGTGCATCTGTTCGCCGACATGGAAGTGGACGCAGCCCGTGAAAAGGAAATGTTGTCCCACTTTCACAAGGAATTCGTACCCGAAGCCAAAAAGCACCAGGGCTTTATCGACGTCAAGCTGATGAAGCTGCATACCGTGTTCAATGGGCCGAAATACTCCTACCCATACCGATTCGAGATTGTCTTCCAGAACGAAGGCTTGCGGCAGAAATGGATCAAGACGCCAGGACACGAGCGCGTATGGCCCCCGATGGAAAAGATGCTGACGAACGCGAAGTTCTATCCGGTGTACCTGTACGAGGAGTTGTAACAATTTTCCGGTGACCGGATGCTCAGCCTGAACAAAAATGACACTGGCGGCCCGCAAAGGTGCAGGCCGCCAGTCTCGTGCAAAACTTCTGCTAGGGAAGCGCAGGCTCTTTAACCGGATACTCTGCATCCAGCGACCGCAGGAACGCCAACAAGTCCTCGCGCTCTGTTTTGGTCAGCCTTACCGGCTTAAGATTCGTCGTATCCAGATATTTGTTCTTCTTGCCACCGCCCAGCATTACATCCACTGCTTCTCCCAGCGTAGCCACGCTTCCGTTGTGGAAGTAAGGAGCCGATTTGCTGATATCGAGCAGAGTAGGTGTTTTAAACGCGCCGGTATCCTTCTCGTCCTTGGTCACCGTGAAACGGCCTACGTCCGGCTGCGGGGCATCCATGCCGATGCCTACGTTGTGGTATTGCTGATCGGTGAGCAGCATGCCGTCATGGCAGTTAGTACATCCTGCCTTGCCGCTGAACAGTGCCCATCCGCGCCTGGCGGTGTCGTTCAAGGCACTCTCATCGCCTCCGGAAAATCGTGTCCACGCTGCATTCGTGGCGACAATGGTGCGCTCAAAGCTGGAAATCGCCTGCATCATGTTCTCCGGCGTGGCAGGCCCGCCAAAGGCTCGCTGAAAGGCCTTCTGATACCCAGGGACCTGGTTGAGTTTGGCGGCAATGTCAGTGGCGCTAGGACGACCGTCCTTGCCACTTACCCCCATGTTGCCTCCGGTCCACGCAGCCATGGCCTGCCGCTCCAGCGAAGGACTGCGCCCGTCCCAGTAGTAGGCCTGATGAAACCCAATATTCCATAACGTCGGGCTGGCCCGCGGCAGCTTCGCCTCGTAGGCCCCGATTGCCGTGGGCTTGCCATCTGTGAGCCCATTTTCCTGCAAGTGACAGGAATAGCAGGAACGTGATTCATCGCCGCTCAGTCGCTTGTCGTAGTAGAGCATCTTGCCCAGGTCGATCTTCGCCTGAGTCAGGGGATTGTCTTCAGGCACGCGCATCATTTCGTATCGTGGAAGCGAGGGTGGTTGCACTTGAGCGGTGTCCACTGAGATGACTTCTTCACGTGGAGCACTGGAACAACCCCACACCATGAGCAGAACCGCCATGCACGGGAACCAAAAAATCTTCCGCATCTTTTCTCCATTCCAGACAGCCATTCAGACAGCGCAATCGGCAAGCGAGTGAAAGTATAGCTGGAATACGCAGGAACAGCGGTATGCGAATTGGGTGCCGACCGGAAGGGAGAATTCGTTTCGGTTCTCAATCATTGAGCCGAGTCAAAGCATTCCGCAACAACATC
>JBFXAV010000085.1:0-8114 GCA_050183935.1 Candidatus Korobacteraceae bacterium
TTCAGGGCGGCAATAAAGACGATCAACCCGATCGTGATAAAGGTGACCACACGTTCCAGTCGCAAGGCCCGGAACAGCGCCTGATTCTGTTCCATCCAGTTGGTGGAAAGATAGCCCTGCCCGGCAGCTTGCTGGAGTTGGACTCCGACTTCCGAGGCACGATAGATGTCGTTCACCTTGAACTCGATTACCGAGACCAGGTCACCGAGTCCGAAGAGCTGCTGTGCATCCGAGAGGCGGGTAAAGGCCCAGGCAGTGTCGTAGTCGAAGAACCCGGAGTTGAAGATGCCCACGACTTTGAAGCGAACATACTTGGGGACAATGCCAAAGGGCGTCAGCTCGCCCTGCGGACTGGTGACCAACACCACGGAGCCGATGGTCGCGCCCAACTCTTCCGCCATGGTCTTGCCCAGCACCACCGGTGGAAGCGCGTCGGCGCGTCTGCGTACGGAGGCCAGCGAGCTGGCGTCCTCAGGCTGGACTTCAGTTTCGGGCGCCTGTTCCTGCGGGGCCGTGTTGCCTGCTGGGCTTGGGTTGCCCGAGGAAGGAGGCGGATTCAGGGGCTCGACAGAGCCAATCCGTACCGACTGCAACAGGTCGCTTACGCGCGCCTCGTACTCGGGCAGAACGCCCTTCAGGATTGCTCCCTTGGCGCGGGCTCCACGGGAGATGAGCACCTGCTCATAGATCGCAGGGGCTGCGGCAACCACATTCGGCTGGTCTTCAAGACGATCCAGCATGCTGCGCCAGTCACGGATGCCGTCGCTCTCGACCCGCAGCAGGCTTACGTGCGAAGTCGCCCCTAGCAGCCGCTGCTGCAGATCCTGGCGAAACCCGTTGTTGATGGAGAGCGCAATCACCAGGGATGCCACCCCCGCTGTCACCCCAGCGACTGAGATGGCCGTGATGACTCCAATGACGGCCTGCTTGCGCTTGGCGCGCAGGTACCGGGCGGCAATGAAGAGCTCGAAGCGCATGGGCGGGAGTTAGCGTCCTTCTCGCAATGGTAAATGACTCAAGGAAATTGAAAGCAGAAAAGCAGACAGGTTGCACTTGACAGAAGACCACCTAAAAAGACAGTCGCTAGGTTATGGTTGGAGTCATCCTGAGCGCAGCGCAGGATCCCCAGGGTGTTGGTACTCACGATGCAGCGGGCGGCATTTTCAGGCCGGGTGTTTTACAAGGTTGTTTCCTGTGACAAGCTCCACACATTTCTTCTGCTCATTCGGAACTTGGGATTCGCTGCGCTCAGAATGACTCGGGTTGAGCCGGCATTGTTTCGACAAAGCCACAAACCCTTACAGCGAATGCCACCTCGGCACAATCGCTGGAACCTGCTCCCGATAACGTTTCCACTCTGCCCCAAAGCGATTCGCCAACTCCTTCTCTTCCTGCCGAATCATGATCGTCCCGGTGACAACCGCAAACGCGGTGAGTGCAAATAGCACAGCCAGCCCGCTGCCGAGAGTCCAGCCGAGCATTTCGCACAAGTGGCCGAGATAAATAGGATGGCGCACGCGCTCCCGAATGCCACCGCGTACCAGTCGCTGCGGGCTGTGCGGTTCGATTTCAGCGTGGCCACGCAGTTGCTTTGCCGAGAATCCCTGGCTGGCGTTCATGTAGAGCAGTAGTCCGGCGGTAATAAGCGGTGCGCCGATCATCCACGCCAGCGGTTCGTCATAGAGAAGTGCGTCGCGCCACGGCCATGTGACAACGGCTGCGATAGCCCACATTGCCACCCAAACAGGGCCTAAAATTTTGAACTTGGGTCCACGTCGCGTTCGCCACTTCGGCGCGAACGGGTGAATCAGCAGCCAGAACAATGGAATGGTGGCGTAGATGCAGCAAAGCGCCCAGGCGAAGGTACGTAGCGCGTTCATCAGTGACTAGCGCCGCGATCCAAAAATCGATCCCAGCACTCCCCGCAGAATCTGGCGCCCAAGCTGCCCTCCCGCCGCCCGAACCGCGCTCTTGGCCATCGCTTCCATAAGCGTATCCGGCGGGCGGCCAGGACGGCGGGCAGGAGCAGCGGCTCCGGTGGACTTGGCCATAGGCTCTGGCGCCTTCTCGGCGCGGTGCTTCAAGCGCTCGTAGGCGGACTCGCGATCCACTTGCCGCTCATAGGTTCCGTGCAGCACTGAGTTGCGAATGATGTTCTGCCGCTCTTCTCGTGTGATGGGACCAATACGGCTCGCGGGCGGACGAATCAGCGCGCGCTCCACCGGCTCGGGCATTCCCTTGGCATCAAGAAAGGAGACGAGCGCCTCGCCCACGGCGAGCTGCGTGATGGCTTCGGCGACATCCAGCCCCGGATTGGAGCGGAAGGTATCGGCCGCAGCGCGTACCGCTTTTTGATCGCGCGGGGTGAAGGCGCGTAGCGCGTGCTGTACGCGATTTCCCATCTGTCCCAGGATGTCATCCGGCACATCGAGCGGATTCTGCGTCACGAAGTACACACCCACGCCCTTGGAACGAATGAGCCGCACCACCTGCTCCACCTTGTCTTGCAGAGCCTTGGGCGCATCGTCAAACAGCAAGTGGGCCTCGTCGAAAAAGAAAACCAGTTTGGGCTTCTCCGGATCACCCACCTCGGGCAGTTGCTCGAACAATTCGGACAACAGCCAGAGCAAAAAGGTCGCGTAGGTGCGGGGAGACTGCATAAGCCGGTCGGCGGCAAGGATGTTCACCACCCCCCGTCCCCGGCCGTTGGTCTGCATCAGGTCGTCAAGATTGAGCGCGGGCTCACCGAACAGGAGGTCGCCTCCCTGCTGCTCCAGTTGCAGCAAGCCGCGCTGAATAGTCCCCACGCTGGCGGAGGAGATGCGCCCGTACTCAGTTTGAAATTCCGCTGCGTTGTCGCCCGCGTGCTGCAACATTGCGCGCAGGTCTTTCAGGTCAAGCAGCAGCAAGCCGCGGTCATCGGCGATCTTGAATACCGTAGCAAGCACGCCTTCCTGCGTTTCGTTCAGGTTGAGCATGCGGGCCAGCAGCAGCGGGCCCAACTCGGAGACCGTGGCGCGTACGGGATGGCCCTGCTCTCCGAAGATGTCCCAGAGAACAACCGGGACGGAATCGTGCTGCAAGTCGATTCCCATGGCTTGCGCGCGCTCAACCACTTTGGGGTTGCCGCCGCCGGACTGGCTCAATCCCGCAAGGTCGCCCTTTACGTCTGCAAGGAACACTGGCACTCCAATACGACTAAAGCCTTCGGCGAGCACTTGCAAGCTGACGGTCTTTCCGGTACCTGTAGCGCCCGTGATCAGGCCATGACGATTGGCCATGCGGGGCAGGAGGGACAATGCATGGGTACTTTTAGCAACCAGTATGGGATCGGACAAGGGGAGTGCTCCTGCTGAGGGGGTCGAACAATCGAGGATTCTAGACTGCTCCGCCGTTTTCTCGAGGAGAATTCCTTGCTTAGCTAATTTAATCTAGCCTCACCAAGAACACCTTCTCCTCTGGTGCGGGCGCAATGCCTGCAACTTCATGTGCGCGGCCCCGGTCATCACCCAGCACGCGCACTCTTACCCACCAATGGCCCGTAGGACTGCCAAACGCCAGCACGTTCGCGGTGCGGTAACGGCGGGAGAGGCGGTCCTGCAGCTCGCGCGCGTCTTTTTCTTTTTCGAAGCCGCCGATCTGTACTGCCCAGCGTCCGCCTTCTTCGAGCGAACTTGGAGTCTCCAGTACCTCCAGGCGCACCGGGGCTACGCCCGCACGCCACACATCGAGTGCTTTTGCCGCAGCAAGCGAGAGGTCGATGATCCGTCCCCGAATAAACGGGCCACGGTCGGTGATGCGCACTACCGCTTCGCTTCCCGTCTTCGGATTCACCACACGTACCACGGAGTTCAGCGGCAGGGTACGGTGCGCCGCCGTCATCTCGTTCATGTTGTAGGTCTCGCCGTTGGCGGTCTTTCGGTTGTGGTAGGGAGCGCCGTACCAGCTTGCCAGCCCGGTCTCCACCATCAAAGCCTTCCCACAGCAGGTCCGCTGAGACGAAGGGGTGTTTTCTGTGGGCTGGGAGGCACGCTCATTTCCAGACGATTCTTGCGTCTGGATTGGGGGAGGAGAGGGAGGCGCAGGCACGCGGGACGCGGGGGTACGCTTGCTTCCGCAGCCCACCCCAAACAGGAGAAGAGCCAGGAGCGCAAGGGCTAGAGCTTGCGACTGGATTCCATGTACTCGGCGAAGCGTGAGAGCTTGTCCGCTGCCTTCCGCAGCCCGCGCGAGGACTGCTTCCGGACCGCGGGCACAACCTCGTCGTTCAGATATGCAATCAATCGTTCGCTCTCTTCGTCCAGGCGTTCGGTTGCGCGGCTCACGGCCTTGTCCACCTTCTTGCCGACCTGTTCCAGACGCACGCGTCCACCGGCTTTGCTGCGCTGCTGAGTGCTCATGATTTCCCACGATGCGAGTTGCGGTTGCCAGGCGAGTTTGATTATCCATGCAATCGCAGGGAAGGGTCAACCGCCGCCGAGATTACCGGAAAGCACCTAACCCGGGCACCTTTTCGAACTTGTGGCTCTTCTAACCATCCAGATCCAAGAAAGGAGACCTTGAGGATTGAGTGGCGCGATGAAATCGGCGATCCTTAGTACCGGAACACTACTGTTATTGCTGTTACCAACAGCAGCTCAGTCCCAGCAGGGATCACAGCCCGGTGCTCTGCCAGATGCCCCTTCAGTAACCCAGTCGCTTGCATGGCAAGGCTCTTCCGGCAACCAAGATCACCGTGCACCAATGTCTGCGGCCCAAAAGAGTACTGGAGCTGGCAAAAAGCCGAACTCCGCATCGCATTCAGCTAAGGCTCCCGCCCGTGAAAGCCAACCCTATGAGCCGCTGACCAACCGAGCTAAGTTTGATCGCTTCCTTCGCACTACGGTCTCTCCCTACACGTTCGCCTCGGCGGCCATGAACGCCACCTGGCTCCAGATCAATGGCGAGCCCTATGCTTACGGTGGCGGCATGACGGGGTGGAGCAAGCGCTTCGGAACCCGGCTGGTAGGCACTGAGGTCCGTACCTTTTTCAGCCAGTATTTCTTTCCCACGGTTCTGAATCAGGATCCACGTTATTTCCCAAAGAGGAAGGGCAACATATTCGGCCGCGGGTGGTATGCCGCAACTCGCGTGCTGGCCGGACGCCATGACAGCGGAAGGGCCGTTTTTAATAGCTCGTACCTGTTCAGCGTTGCCGCAACCCGAACTCTCGCCAATGCCTACGCTCCTGCGGACCAGCGCGGAGTGCGAAATACCACGCTTTCCATTCTCGGAGACTACGGCTCCGATGCCGGAAGTCTGGTGTTGCAGGAATTCTGGCCGGACATAATGCGACTCTTCCGGCGTCATGCTCCTAAGCCTCTTGTGGATATCCAGAATAAAATTCCTGGCGAGCTTATGGGAGCGCCTGAAGAAGACGAATCCGAAGCGCCTGTCGAAGCCGAAAAAGAACAGCAGAATGCCCCCACGCCAGGAACCGTCAATACAGCGCCGGATCCAAAAGCAAAGAAGAAGCCAGACCAACAGCGGAAAGCTCAAGAAGACGACTAAAGGCCGGAATCCGAATTAGCACCCCTTCCCCTTGCTTTTCATAGGTTTAGGCTGTAGATTGCAGTTTCCGTTTAATGCAACAGCAAGCCGCTGAGCCGCCAAATCCCTCCGCTTCATGGTTTCCTGATGGGGTCGGAAGGGGCGAATCACTACCATAACTGGCAGACCAGCCCGTGTATTTCGAGGCTGTCCGTGGTCGGGACGGCTGTGATTCCGTTTCCGGAAGCGTGCAGGAACTGTGCCGGATTGCGGATGTGGGTTCCGTGAGAGGTCGAAAACGGAACTCCCAGTGAAAGGTTCTGTTTTCACGCTGTCGCAACCGCTAAAGGGTGAAAGGATCTATGCACAAGCCGATTAAGTATGTTGAGAAGGGCCTGAGCCTTGCCGCCGGCGCCGCCTGGGTTGCCTACGAGTTCGTGAACCGCTTCAACCAGAAGCCGTCGTTCACGCCCACCAAGTGGTCGGAAAAGCCGCTGTTGAAGTCTCATCAGCGCTCCAAGCCGCCCCTGGGATGGCCCCGTGCAACCGATTCTCTCTGCCCCCGGTGCGTGCCCGAAATGCGGCAGCAGATTCTGGACGGCAAGCTGCCTCACGAAATTTTGCTCAACGAAAAGGTCGGCGAGATCAAGGCACAGATCATTGAGCGCGACGGCAAAATTCTGATGGTGAAGGACTGTCCCAAGCACGGGCACTTCGAAGATGTGATGGCGATTGACGCCGAATTCTTCCGCCATCTGGAAGAGTCTTTCCCCGGACGCGATATCCGCTCGCATAACGATGAGCATCTGCACCACCATGGCAGCAGCACGGTGAAGTGGGGACGCGGCGCGGTACTGACCGTCGACCTGACCAATCGCTGCAACATGATGTGCGATCCCTGCTTCATGGACGCCAACCAGGTTGGGTTTGTCCACGAGCTCACCTGGGAAGAGATCAAGACCCTGCTCGACAATGCAGTTTCCATCAAGCCGAAGCGGCAGATGTCGGTACAGTTTTCGGGCGGTGAGCCCACGCTTTCGCCCTACTTCCTGGATGCCGTCTCCTATGCCCGCAAGGTGGGTTACACCAGCGTGCAGGCGGCCACCAACGGAATTGAGTTCGCCAAGAGCAAGGAATTCTGCAAGCAGGCGGCCGACGCCGGGCTGCGCTACGTGTACTTGCAGTTCGACGGCATCGGCAATGCCGCGAACTCGCATCGCATGGTCGGCAACCTGTTCGATGTAAAGCTCAAGGCCATTGAGAACCTGCACTCCTCCGGCGTGGACATCGTTCCGGTGACCACGATCGTGAATGGCATCAACAACGAGCAGGTTGGCCGCATCATCAAGTTCGCCTTGGACAACCCCAAGACCATCGCCTTCTGCTCCTTCCAGCCAGTCTCCTTCACCGGCCGCGACGAAGCAGTAAGCGATGAGCGCCGTGAGGCACAGCGCTACACGCTTTCCCACTTGGCGCACGACGTAAAGAACCAGGTCGGAATCGGCGAGCCTACGCGCGACTGGTTCCCGCTGTCGTTCATCAGCACCTTCTCGACCTTCTCCGATCACGTTCACGGTCCGCAGGCGGACTGGGGACAGCTCTCCTGCGGATGCCACCCGAACTGTGGCATTGGCATGGGCGTGCTCATCGACAAGGAAACCAAGGAAGCCGTGCCGATGACGGCCTTCCTGAATGCCGACCGCTGGGCCAAGGACATCGCCAGGATTACCGATGCGGCTCCGAGCAAGAGATGGTCCGCGATGGGTATGGCGCTATCCGTCATGCGCAACTACGATCCCTTTGCTACCCCCCGCCACTTCACCGTGTTCGACATGCTGAAGAAGTTCGACAAGACCTTCGGCGTGAGCAAGAAGGCGCAGACCGGCGCCTACGGCAAGGTGACTGCGGATCGCACTATCGAGGACATTGAGAAGCGCCGCAAGGACCGCTGGAACGTGCTCTTCATCGCCGGCATGTGGTTCCAGGATCTGTACAACTATGACTTCCGCCGCACCGAGCAGTGCATTATTCCCTACGCGACCCAGGAGGGCGAGATCAGCTTCTGCGCCTACAACACTGGCGTGGGCTGGCGGAATATTATCGAGAAGATGCACATGACGGCCACGCTCACCAAGTGGTACGAAGAGCATGGACGGCATGAGATCTTCGCCGGCGGCAAGCGCGTGAGCTTGGAAGATACTCAACTGACCCGCCTTACGCTGAAGCGCGAACTGGTCACGGAGGAAGAGCAGCACGATCTCGACCGGCTCGGCATCGCCAAGAATTCCCGCGATGAAAAGACCCGTGCCCGTAACGCCAAAATGGCCCAGGACGCCGCCCACAACGAGCGTATGGCCAAGCTCTACCGCGAGGTCGTACTCAAGGAGAAGCAGCCCGAAGGCTTCGTTCCTCTCGGTTCGCTGGCTACGCCTGCGAGCAATGGCGCCGCTTCGAAGAGTGAAGAGGTCGGCGAGCCTGTCATGGGTGACTAGTGAATCGGTCTCTACCGAACAGCATCATCGAAAGCCCTCGCAACCGCGAGGGCTTTTGCTTTCACGCCATGAAGTTGCGTAGCTTCAGAGTCA
>JBFXAV010000086.1:0-8102 GCA_050183935.1 Candidatus Korobacteraceae bacterium
GGATCAGGTATACCTCGACTACACAGGAGGCTCGGTCTACGCCGAAACGCAAGTCCAGCAGCACATGGAGTTGCTGCTGAGCAGTGTTTTAGGCAACCCACACTCCGCCAGTCCGGCGTCCCAAAGGATGACGGAGTATGTGGAGAGCACTCGCCGGTACATTCTCGCCTACTTCAATGCGTCCGACGATTACGTTTTGATCTTCACCCCGAACGCTTCCGGCGCCCTCAAGTTGGTTGGCGAATCATTCCCGTTCGCTCCAGGCACTCGCTATCTGGCGATTTTCGACAACCATAATTCGGTCAATGGCATTCGAGAGTTTGCACGTGCGAAGGGTGCAGTTGTCGAGTATGCGCGGTTGACGCCTCTATCGCTTCGTTGCGACATGGTCGAACTGGAGACGTTACTAGATAAGGCCGATCGGAGTTGCGAGAATCTTTTCGCATATCCGGCGCAGTCGAACTATTCCGGCGTGAAGCACCCGCTTGCCATGGTGGACATGGCCCAGAAGGCTGGCTGGCATGTGCTCTTGGACGCGGCGGCGTTTGTGGCGACCAACGCACTCGACCTGAGCACAGTGAAGCCGGATTTTGTGAGTGTTTCTTTTTACAAGATGTTTGGCTATCCCACAGGCGTTGGAGCTTTGCTTGTCCGGCGGTCGGTGCTGCCGAAGCTGAGACGCCCCTGGTTTGGCGGAGGGACAGTAAGCTTTGCATCGGTGCAGGGGCAATCCCATGTGCTTTCGCGGGACGAGGCTGGCTTTGAGGACGGGACGCTCGATTTCCTCTCGATTCCAGCAGTAGAGATCGGGTTGCGTCACTTGGAGTTTATTGGAATGGACAGAATCCGTGAACGCGTCCGGTGCTTGACCGGTTGGTTGCTGCAAGAGCTGCTTGCGCTTCGGCACAGCAACGGGCGCGCCATGGTGCGTATCTACGGGCCAACCACTGTGCAGGAGCGCGGCGGTACCGTGACTCTTAATTTGTACGATCCGCAGGCGCATCTTCTGGACTATCGTCGCGTGGAGGAACTGGCGGCCCAAGAACGGATTTCATTGCGAACTGGATGTTTCTGCAATCCAGGAGCGGCGGAAAGCGCCGAAGGCTTGAATGAGGAAGACATGCATGCTGGGTATCAGCTGGGAAACGACGCAAATCTGCAGAGCTTTCGTAGACTCTTGCAAAGCCGTGGAGCAAACAAAAGTCCTGGGGCAATCCGTGCTTCCATCGGTTTGGTCACAAACTTCGCCGATGTCTGGCGGTTTGTCAAATTTCTGGAGCGCTTTCGTGATCAAAAATCACTGGCGATCGGCGAAGTTACATTCGATGTGGAGTCCTGCCGTGTCATTCGAGATGGAAGCTAAGGTGACAATCCTAACTCCTTTCTTTTCTTGCTTTCTCTGCTTTCGCTCGCCTTCAAAATGAATGCAAAAATGCCGGGGTTTTGGTGCGAATTGGTGTCGAGTTTGGACTCGCGCCACCTTAGCTAGTGGACTTTGCCGTTGGATGGAAGTTTCAGAGTTCCGAGCAATTTCTACGTTCTTGATCTCCGCGCGCCTGCATAACAGCGTATGATGGAACAGATGCCCCAATTACCCAGTTCCCAGCCACGCCCCCGGACTTTTTCCAAGGTCAAGGGGCCAATTCGATGCCACAAGTGTCAGTTGAAATGCACTGATGCTGAGCACTATTTGAACCATACGTGCGGGCCTGCGATAGAAAGAACGGGAAACTTATGAGAATCGCATGCTCCAAGTGCCATGGTCGCAGGACTGATGGCTCGGGACATCTTTGCAGCCTGTGCCACGGCACTGGTGAAACTCCCGATGATCTTCAGGCTCCCGCGCTGGCGGCAGTGAAGATCCCTCCTCCTGCGTCCCGGCGGACCTGACACTGGTTTGCAAAACGACAACGGGACATGGCGCCAAACCCGCGCTCCAGACCATCTGGAAAGATGGTTTGGTTTAGGCCAGAGCGCGTTTGAAAAGTCTGTGCGATGAAGTTTTGAATTGAACCGGCGCGCAGTTGGATGGAGAGCAGAAATGGCAAAGAAGAAGGTACCAGCCCAACATAAGGCAACCCTGATCGTGATGAATTGGATCGGGTACTCTAAAGGAACGTGCTCCCTTTGTGAGGTTGGCTTCAGCACACAGCGTTTCAGCGGATCAGAAGAGGCCCATCGAACTCTTCTCAAATCTTTTTTCGCAAGCCACGTAGAAAGAAAGCATCGCCCGGAGGCATAACCAGGCCTCCTGCACGATTCAGTATCCCAGTCCAGACTTGTGTAACACCGTTTCAGGTTGCGCGGCACGCCCCAGAGTGTGACTTACATTACTATCCCATGTCTCCGATGCGGATGTCGCGGGCGGCTTTGCTGGGCTGTTGATGGCACTGAATCCTGCCCAGCCCGCAGGTGCGGGCTGCGAGCGCGTGGGTCTTGAAGAAGCGAGCCGCCCAGAGCCATTTATCGAGTCGCATAGTTTATTTTCCTACAAGAGTGGAAGTCTCCGCGGGTTGCATGCACTTGTGGAGTCGCATCTGCTAACACCGGGCTAGGTATGGGATTCGGCAGGATCAAATGCATGATCCCTCGACTCGCACTTACTCCTTCGTCGCTCGTGCTCCCTCGGGATGACATTCATTGCCTGAAGGCCTGCGCTACCGGTAGTGGCCTGCGGCCACCCGATTTTCACGTTTTGGTTGTGGGTGAAGTCGAGGATTGTTTGAGTTGGATATTTCGTTGACCTGATTGCCACGGCAGAGTCGTCGGGGATACCCTGTAGTCCGGTCTTCCGGGCACGGGCAATGGTGAGTGTTCCGGGCGCTATGGTGTTCCAGAGATGAAGAGCGTTTCAGGAGAAGACGTTTCAGGAGAAGACAATGATGGCATCGAGAAGAGAGTTTCTGAAGGGGAGCGCTGCGGTGCTGGCGGGGTCGGCGCTTCTGCCGAAGGGTGGTAGCCTGCTGCACGCGAGTCCCATGAGCCAGCCGCTGGGTTTTCAGGCGTTCGAGATTATTGAATACCTGGCGAAGGACTGGGACGGGACCTGGAAGACCATGGCGGGCATGGGCTACAAGTTTGTGGACCTGGTGAAGTTCGGCGGACGCAATGCTCCTGAGTTGGGCCAGAAGACAGCAAAGGAGATTTCGGCGTCGCTGAAGAATGCTGGGCTGAAGGTTTATAACCACCACTTCTCCTACAGCGCGTGGACGGAGTTGTTTGCAGAGACGATTGAGTTTGCGCATACCCTGGGAGTAGAGTCGGTGGTGTGCTCTCCAGGTCCGAGAAGGAAAACGGTAGAAGACTGGAAGTGGATGGCGGGAGAGCTGAATACGATTGGCGCGAAAGTTCAAAAAGAAGGCTTGTTTGTCGGGTATCACAATCACGAGATTGAGTTCCGAGCAATCGATGGGCAGAGGCCTTGGGACATCCTGATGGCGAACACCGATCCGAAGCTGGTGAAGTTCCAGATCGATGTGGGGAACCTGACGTTCGGCGGGGCGGATGCGGCACATTATCTCGCGGCATATCCCGACCGGTATTTCTCGATGCACGTGAAAGACTTCAAGCCGGGCAAGGCGAGCGTTCCAGTGGGCAAGGGCATTCTGGACTGGAACAAAATTTTTGCGCTCGGGAAGAAGGCGGGCATCAAGAGCTATGTAGCGGAGGTTGGAGCCTACGGCGCGAACACGCTTGAGGGGACTCCGCTGGAGCCGGCGGAGCTCGATATTCTGGAGTCTTTCCGGCAGAGCTTTCTCTACATGGATGCGTATAAGGATTCGTAGGCATTCGGAATACCGCAGCTGCTGAAGCCGTCGGGCAGATGTGGGGCACCCGCTGCTCTGTGTTGATCAGAAAGCGTGTGCTTTTTTAAGTTGTGACGGATTGCCGGGCGGGAGTTTCCGTACCCGGCTGGGCAGCGGAGCGGGGCAGGCGGAGCAGCATCACTGTGCCCTTGGCTGAGGTGCCTTCCACCTGGACGGAACCTCCGTGGTCGCTGCCAATCTTATGAACGATGGCCAATCCCAGGCCAGTGCCGTTCGATTTTCCTGCACTGACAAACGGATCGAACATGCTGTTGCGGATGGACTCGGGGATGCCGGGGCCATTATCGCGTACGCGAACCTCGAGCCATTCGCCGGCGGAAGTAAGTTCGACGGAGACTTCGGGGCGCGGCCGCGCGGCCGCTTCACAGGCATTCAAGACCAGATTGAGGACAGCGCGCTCGATTTTGCGGGGATCGAAGGCTCCGGAGAGATCGCCCGTCGCAGTGAAGCGAATTTCCTGAGCACGGAATTCAGGGCGCGCATGCACGGCGTCAATGGCGCGGCGGGCGATTTCGGCGAGATTGGCCGGTACGGGAACACAGGCATTGCGCTCGCCGGAGAGTTCGCGCAGGGAGTCGATCAGGTCCACCATCTGCTCGGAGGCAGTCTTGATTTCCTGATAGACCTCGGCGCGGTCAAGTTTCAGTGACTCGGCTTCGTAGAGGAACTCAGAGTTTGCGACCACAGCGGCCAAATAGTGGCGCAGGTCGTGAGATATGGAGCTGGCCATGCGACCAAGAGCGGCGACGCGGGCGGCTTCGATGCGGAGACGCTGGGATTCCTGTAACTGCGTACGCATGGCAGCAAAGCTGCGCCCGAGTTCGGCGATCTCCGGGCTGCCGCGCGGCTGGATGCGATAGCCAAAGTCGTCGTTGGCAAGAGCACGGACGGCGGCAACCAAGTCGTCCAGGGGCCGGGTGAGCGAGCGCGAAGTAAGAATGATGAGCAACGCTGCAACCAGGAATCCGGCAATTCCCAAAATAAGGATGGTGCTGTTAATGCGATCGAGGAAGTTGTCCCAGCGATCGGTGGGCATCAGCACGAAGCAGTACACAGGGACCGGAGGACCGTTGGCGAGGAGGACGGAGGCGGCCTGATAGGTGCGCCCTCCGAAGGAGAGGCTGGCGGGAGACTCGGCTCGCGCGAGAATGCTCCTGCGGGTGTTCTCATCCCACTCACGCCGTGGCAAGGTCGAGGCGATTACAGAATCGGCGGTAAGAAGCGTGATTTCACTTCCGGCAACACGGGAGAGGTCGTCGGCAATCTGGTCGTCTACTTCATAGCCCACGGTGATATAGCCGAGGAGGCGGGCGTTGGCTTCGCCGCCCGAGGTAATGGGCTGCACAAACATCTGGAAGAGACGATGATCGTCGTACCACCAGCGCGAGCGGACATCGCTGGCAAGCGGAAAGCCCTGTTGCAGGCGTGGCAGGCGGGCGGCGGGGAGCCCGTGCAGGCCGAGAATGCGACCGTCGGGACCGGCGAGCGCCATGAGATCGCTGCCGGCAAGACGCCAGAAGGGCACGGAAGCATCCTGAATGGTCGGCCCATGCGCGGTAGTCATGAGCGCTTTGAGTGGAGGCAACTCGGAGAGAAGAGCGGCGGTACGGGAGAGCTGGTCGCCACGCTGCTGCTGCACGCTTTCAAAGGCACTAACGGATGCGGTAATACCGTAGGAGGCTTGTTGCTCCACCTGGGCGCGCACGGTCCGGCGAATGATGAGCAGGTGCGCGGAGGTAAGCGCCGCCAGCACAAGCAGCGTGGTGACCAGCAGCCGAGTACGAAGACGCCAGCGCGCCATAGAGTTCCAGACCTATGCTCCCGCGCTTCCTTCCGGGCTTCCAAGAGCGGAGAACATGAACTTATAACCAGCGCCATGCACCGTGACCAGGAAACGCGGGCTGGCGGGATCGGTTTCGAGCTTCTGCCGCAGGCGCAGGATGTGATTGTCCACGGTGCGGGTCGACGGGTAATGGTGGTAGCCCCATACCTCGTTCAAAAGCTCTTCGCGGGAGACGACACGACCGGGGCTGCTGGAAAGAAACTTGAGCACGCGAAATTCCTGAGCGGTCAGGGTGACGGCCTTTCCAGCCTTAGTAGCTTCCATGGCGCTGAAGTCCACGTATACGTCAGAAAAAGTAAGGATGTCGTGGCGAGCGCGCTCGGGTGGCGCCTCTACGGCCTGAGCGGCGGAATCGACGCGGCGCATGGCACGGCGCACGCGCGCCAGAAGTTCCTTGGGGCTGAAGGGCTTGGTGACGTAATCATCGGCCCCGAGTTCCAGCAACAGCACCTTGTCGTCGATATCTGCGTTGGCGCTTACCACTACGATGGGTACGCGCGGAGCCAGAGCCTTAAACTCGCGGCATAACTGCTTCCCGGACTTGCCGGGGAGACGCAAGTCTAGCACCACGGCACTGGGGGTCTGAGCGCGAAACATCTCCATGGCAACAATGCCATCGGGGGCGATTGCGACTTCGAGAGAATCCGAGGCAAAGATGCGGCGCAGCGCCTGCTGCATGGCGCGGCTGTCCTCGACCACCAGTACGGACTCCATAGCAGGCCCCACCAGAATCCCTCTCAGCCCTGTATATCAAATGCCCGGCGGGCTGAGAAGCCCGCCGGGGGAAGGTTCCTGCGGTTTGGCGGCTGAGGAGGCGGTACGCAGGCGCCAGCGCAGGGCTTCCCATGCCAATTCGGTTCCAGAGAAAAAGTGAAAGTGAATGCGCCCGGCAATGTTTGCGGCGGAGGATAGCCGGTGACGCCAGCGCCTCGCTGTGGACTCCGCCTGTATAGCGCCAAGACTGGGCCGACCGCTTACGGGGAAGAGGCGGCGCACAAGGTGCTTTCGCCAAGTGGCGGAGTCGGGCGCAAATGCAGACTCAACGAGCAGTCCGAGCTTGGTGCCACATAGCTCCGATAGTGCAAAGCGCTCGGCGAATAGGCGAGACCACTGGCGGCTGCGTTGCGGCATGATGTCGATCAACTGTGTTTGAAGCAGCGGAGGAACCGATGCTCCGAATACCTGAGCTGCCATGGCGAGAGACAGTCCGCAGGCATGAGCTGTTTGTGTTGAAACCGCGCCGGAAGATAGCAAGCTGAGCAGTTGCGAGCATACAGCGGGAGTCGCAAGCGGGCCATTCACAAAACGGGCAAGCTCGTAGAGCCAGGAGGGACGAATCCAGCCTCCGACGAGATGGCGGAAGACATGCAGCAACTGGAGCAACAGAGTTTGCTCCAGGGGAAGCGCGGGAAACTCGACTCCAAGCACCTTATGCGTGTGGGTATTTCGAAAATCAACGTGCGGAGATTCGATCGCAATGCCAGATACGGGCTCCCAGAGCGTGGGATGAAGCTCAACAGCAAGATGCCATGGAAGATCGTAGATAAAATCGCGCGGCGTAGGCGTACGACGTAGCGGAGTAGAAAAGGCAAACTCGTCGGGAGAAGGCCGGGAAACGCGGTGGTATCCCAGGCGTGCGAGTGCATCGGCCGCCGCGGCCACATGCGCGGAGTCGATCAGCAAATCGAGGTCTGTCTGGTGACGGTATGAGGGATCGAAACAGAATTCAGGGGTAAGGCTGAAGCCTTTCAAAACAGCGCAGGGAATGCCGAGATACTGCAACGCGTTCATGACGGAAGCGAGTTGCTGAAGTAGGATGCCGGTGCGGTGACGATTGGCGTCGAGCCTGAGTTCGAGTTGACGAAGAAGTCCGGGTGAGATGCTTAGAGTGGCAGCCGTTTTACGCAGGCGTGCCAGAAGGTAGAGGGTAAGTCCGCTTCGGTCGAGCCAGAGCAGCAAGTCTTCCTGAGGACGAAGAGTGAGGTTGCCAAAATCCGGAAGGGCTAGAGGGCGGTCGAGCCGCAGCGACGCGAGCAGGGCACGCTTGTCGTCTTCGTGTTTCCGGCGGCTATTGCGAATACGCGGCATGCGTGTCCTTTGTGCCAGTGGCTGCGGAGTGGCCGCGTTCGGCCATCCAACCGGCAAGCAGGGGAGCGAGCACCTCCGAGGAAAAAGCTCCCGCGCCGGGGGAGAGGAAGGCGAAGGCCTGGTTGTGCTCGGTGTCGAAGGCGAGCAGATTGCCCTGTCCAAACCAGGCAGTGACGACAGCTCCGGAGTCAGTAAAAAGAGGTTCGAGGTTGGGAGTACCGGCGCTCGGATCGGCAAGCAACTTCCAGATGAGAGGCCGGTCAGGTAGCGCGCTTGCCGGCGCGGCAAACGGCGAGAGCGCAGCCAGGAACGCAGCGTGGTGGGTGGTGACATCGATGTAGGCT